>DAOWGM010000145.1 GCA_030637515.1 Bacteroidales bacterium | reverse complement strand
TACGTATTATTATATCCGCAATTAAATCCAATAAAAACATTATAATCGGCTGTTGTATTATTATTACCTGCATCATTTCCAATAAAAACATTATTTCGTCCGGATAAATTATTAAAACCCGACTGAGCACCTATAAATATATTGGAACTTCCTGTAGTATTAAGTCGTCCACTTGAAACTCCGATAAAGACACATGAATCTACTGTCGTACTTGAAAATCCGGCCATATAACCCACAAAAACATTCTGATATCCTTCAATATTGTAACCGGTTCTGTGTCCCAGAAAGGAATTATAACTCCCTGAATTACTATAACCACTCTGATAGCCTATAAAAGCATTAAAACTACCTGATGTATTAAAATAACCTGTTTGATAACCAAGATAAGAATTATAGTTTCCATCAAAATTTTGATAACCAGCTTCAATTCCTACAAAAGAATTACCATTTCCTGCAGAGTTTTTAAATCCTGCTGACTGACCAAGAAATGAGTTATTACTACCATCGATATTTGAATAACCCGAATAGCTTCCAACAAAAGAATTACTTACTCCAGCTGTGTTAGAATAACCGCTTTCATATCCTATAAATGAATTATTACTACCAGATGTGTTTGAAATTCCGCTGTTTTTACCCACAAACAAATTCCCAGATCCGGTATTGTTTCCAAATCCACTGGAATCACCTAAAAAGGTATTGTTATCACCTCCAAGGTTATTATAACCAGATCTAAAACCAATAAATGAATTATTACTACCAGATGTATTACTAAAACCACTTTCGTAACCCATAAAAGAATTGTACAAACCATCAATATTTTTTTGTCCACTTTCGTGACCAATAAAATAATTTTGTTTGGTCATATCCATAAATTTAACAGGACCGTTTTTTGTAGGACTTCTGCCACTGACTGCAAAACCTCCGACAGTTCCCTTTGCTGTTACAGAATCGTTTACATAAATTCTTGTGCTATCGGCTGTGGATACAAAATAATCGTTTAAAGTACCTTTTGTGGGCGAACGACCACTTACAGCAAAACCTCCTACCGTTCCTTTTGCTGATACTGAATCATTCACGTAAATCCTGGTGCTATCAGGAGTAGAAACGAAATAATCATTTCCAGCACCTTTTGTAGGGCTTCTTCCGCTTACAGCAAATCCTCCTACAGTTCCCTTTGCTGAGACAGAATCATTTATATAAATTCTTGTGCTATCGGCAGTGGATATAAAGTAATCGTTAACGATCCCTTTTGTGGGTGAGCGACCGCTAACTGCAAATCCGCCTACACTACCCTTTGTTGTATCTTCATTTATCCATACTCTTGTACTATCAGGCGTTACTTTAAAATAATCTTCTTCAGTTGCTTTTGTCGGCGAACGACCACTTACAGCAAAACCTCCTACTGTACCTTTAGATTCAGTATTCACATAAACTTTTGCTCCATCAGGAAATACTGCAAACACAATATTACCGTCTTTATCCTTCACTGCAAACAAGGTGTCGTTTTCTGTAAATGAATTATCGGCTCGTACTTCTAATTTACTATTTGGAGAACTGGTTCCAATACCAACTTTGTTAGCTTCAGATGTAAGATATACATACTCTGAATTCACATCCCAAACCTGACCTTTAGAAATATTTATCCAATCTGATCCATCAAAATAATAAAATACATTCAAATCGGAATCGTATACCAATAATCCTGTCGCCGGACTTAAAATATTTGTCCTTTGTGTACTTGTTAATCTTGGAATTAAAAGACCCTTTGTAATAGACTTTACATCGAGCATTGCAGTCGTATCTGCAACATATAAATTATCATCAGTTACGGCTACATTTTGCCCAAACATTGTACTGCTCAATAAGAATAATATTAGCATAATAAATAAACTCCCAGCATTTCGTACCATAGCATTTATTATTAATTAATATTTTTTGTGTTTTATTCTTTCTTTAATAACTTAATTATATCTTCTAATTTTTGCTTTAATTCTTCATTTTCTGATTTTAGTGTTTCAACCTTAGTATTCAATTCTTTAACAGACTCAATTAATATAGGAGTAAGTTTTGAATAATCCACTGTTTTATAACCATCCTTATCGGTTCCAATCAATTCAGGATAGAATTCTTCGACATTTTGTGCAATAACTCCGATTTGTTTACTATCACTGAATACCCTGTCAGGAAATTCTTCTTTTTTCCAGTCAAAGTAAACTCCATTTATATGCATAAGATGGTCCATTGCATTTTCAATGACTTTAACATTTTTCTTATATCTGGCATCAGAGCATACGCCTAAAGAACCCGTATGACAAAGATTACCATTAATCTGAACTGATTCCAAACCACTGGCAAAATCACCATAAATTAATGGAGTGGCTGTACTTGAATTAGCAATATATAGTTTGTTTGAACCAGTCTCAAAGTAACCGGCTTTATGTCCAATAAAAACATTACTATCACCTAAGCATGAGAATCCTGTACTATCTCCTATAAAAACATTATCACTTCCTGATACATTGGACCATGCTGCCCGATAACCAATATATACATTCGAAGTACCATATTTATTCATATAACCGGTTAAATATCCTAAGAAAGTATTAAAACCTCCGGTAATAGTATTATAACCAGATGAAGAACCTAAGAAAACATTCCCATAACTTGCCTGACATTTTGTGCCTGCATAGCTTCCTATACAAACATGTGCAATTCCACTTGTATTATTTTTACCGGCACTGTTCCCGATAAAAATATTTGATGCACCACTGAAATTAGAAAATCCTGCACTAACACCCAGAAAAATATTACTGTTACCTGAAGAATTTTTATTCCCTGTTTCGTGACCTATAAATATATTATTACTACCATTTGAATTACTTTCTCCGGTATAACTCCCAATAAAAACATTATATACTCCTGATATATTATCGTATCCAGCATTACTACCTAAAAAAATATTATGAGGAGCATTGATATTCGAAAAACCTGCAGCTGTTCCTATAAAAATATTATGTAGAGCCTCAAGATTTGAATAACCGGCAGTATACCCTAAAAACACATTGTAATCTCCTTCCGTATTTGAATACCCCGCCCTATTACCCAAAAATACATTGTCATCGCCATAAGTATTTGAATAACCAGACCGGTTACCTAAAAACACATTGTCGTATCCTAATATATTTGAATATCCACTTCGATTACCAATAAAAATACACGAGTCACCATTAGCATTCAGATATCCGGCAAGGTTTCCAATAAAAATATTATTTGAACCATTCGTATTATTAAATCCAGCTCTATCACCGTAAAATGAATTTGTACTTCCTAATATATTACTATAACCTACAGAATCTCCGACAAATGTATTATAACTTCCACTGGTATTATTATATCCCGAAAAACTACCAACAAATGAGTTATTTATTCCTATTGTGTTGTTATATCCACTTGCATAACCTATAAATGAATTATAATCTCCTTCTGTATTTGATATTCCACTATTTTTGCCAATGAAAAGATTCCCGGAACCAGTAGAATTATCAAAACCACTTGAGTCACCTAAAAAAGTATTATTATTTCCACTTACATTATTATAACCTGTTCTATATCCTATAAAAGAATTATTATTACCAGAAACGTTGCTTAAACCACTTTCATATCCAAGAAAAGAGTTATACTCTCCATCAACATTCTTTTGTCCACTTTCGTGGCCAATAAAATAGTTTACTTTGGTCATATCCATGAATTTGATAGTACCTCCTTTTGTAGGACTTCTTCCACTAACAGCAAAGCCTCCAACTCTTCCTTTTGCCGAAGAAGTATCATTAACATATATTCTGGTACTGTCCATTGTTACTACCAGATAGTTGTTATATTCTCCTTTTGTCGGGCTGCGCCCACTTACGGCAAATCCTCCAACCCTGCCTTTTGTAGCAGAAGTATCATTGACATAAATTCTCGTGCTATCCATTGTAACTATGAGATATTCATTATTAATTCCTTTTGTTGGAGATCTTCCACTGACAGCAAATCCACCAACAGTCCCTTTAGATTGTACTGTATCATTAACATAAACTCTTGTACTATCCGGAGTAACTCTAAAAATATCTGTTTCGGATTTTGTTGGGCTGCGCCCACTTACGGCAAATCCTCCAACAGTTCCTTTTGTAGCCTCTTCGACTATTACTTTTGCTCCATCAGGAAAAACAACAAAAACCGGATTCCCTTCCATGTCTTTTACCACAAAAAGTGTATCTGTACCTGTATATACATTTTCGGAACCCAAATTTGTTGCCGATGCTGCATGTATTGCAAAAGGAACTGAAAGCAACTGAAATGTTCCCATATCGGTTAATCCGGAACCTGCATCGACTTGTACTTGTATAAACTTATCGTTTACAGCCCAATTGATGTCTTCAAAAGCACCAAGATCAACTATTCCGGTTCCAATAACCAGATTTACAAGACCATATGCATTGGTATTTTTGGTATGTGTTTCGGTATACAGAATCGCTCCATCAAATTGAATATCTCTGATTGAAATCTCAACATCAACAGATTGGTCTGAAATAAGTTCCCCGCTGCTGTTTCTTAATACTGCCTGATAATTAAATTTTTCAGGTGTTTGGGCCATAGAAATTATACTCCACAAACATAGTATTCCGGTTAATATCCATATATTTCTCATGATATAAAATTTTAATGAAAAAAGTAATATAAGGTATAAAACTCTAAGAGTCAATTCAAATTGACGAATGAAAATCAAATCAGGTATGAAAAGATTGAACTTCGTATATAAAAAAACCTGTTAGGTATTTAAGACGGTAACAGGTTCTTATAAAGCAATAAATTTTATTTTGCCATTAGAAGTTTTTCGATTTCGGCTAAACGTTTTTCTAACTCAGCATTTCTTTTATCCTGAATTTCAAGTTTTTTATTTAATTCTTTATTTTCTTCAATAAGTTCCTGGACAGCTTTTATTGTGACAATTTGAGCATTATAAGAATCTAATTGAAGTATTTCCTTTTCGTCATTTTCCAGATACTCTCCACTTCCCTTTACAGATTCAGGGAAAACTTTTTTATATTCCTGAGCAATAAAATTGTAATAGTATTTATTACCAATGCTTTGATGAATAAGGCGATATTCATCTGTATATTTAAACTTAACTGGTCTCAATTGCATGACAATATCACAAGCATTATTTATATCTTGAATATCAGTTTTTATTCTGGCATCAGAATTAGCCAACCATTCACCAGCCGAAGTTTTTGAAGCTTCTCCTTCAATTTCTAATTGATTAGTTTCAGGATTTCTACCGACACCCAATTCATCATTAATTGTTAAATATCTTAATTGAAAATCACCAAAAATAAGTGCATTTGTAGAATCCGCACCATTTACATCAATATATAGTTTTTTTGAACCTAAATTTGAAAATCCGGCATAATTACCTATACAAACATTCTGGTCACCGGTTTTATTATTATTTCCTGCATTTCTTCCTAAAAATACATTCCCTTCCCCGCTTTTATGTAGATATCCAGCCTTCTGTCCAATAAAAACATTATTTACTCCGCTGGTATCTGAATAACCTGAATTATTACCTAAGAAAATATTTTCAGACCCCGAAATATTATTATATCCTGAATAATATCCCATAAAAACATTATTAAAACCCGAGATATTATTAAAACCGGTTTGTGGACCTAAAAATATATTGCTTTCGCCTGTGGTATTTCTATGTCCTGTATAATGCCCTAAAAATAGGTTATTCGATCCCTCAGTATTATTATACCCTGCCTGATCTCCCAAGAAAACATTTTTGTGACCTAAAGTATTTGATTGTCCAGCAGCACTGCCTATAAAGACATTTTCATACCCTTCTGTATTTTCATATCCTGCATAAAATCCAATACATACATTTCTACTTGCAGTTGTATTATAGCGACCTGCTGAAAGGCCGATAAATACATTATCCATTCCTGTAGAATTATCATAACCAGCAGAATTTCCTAAGAATATATTTCGGGAACCGGTACTATTCATAAAACCCGATCTATATCCCATAAATAAGTTACTATGCCCAGTAGTATCATTTAAACCAGATTGGTACCCAACGAATATATTCTGACTTCCTGTTGTATTTTTAGTACCAGCCAAGTAGCCCAAAAACACATTAAAATTGGCATTATTTTTTTCTCCTGCACTTCGACCAATAAATACATTAAATGATCCTTCTTTATTTTGATGTCCTGCCAATGGTCCAATAAATACATTTTGTAAACCACTCGTATTTTGTTGTCCTGCCTGATAGCCTATAAAAGAATTAAATGATCCTGTAGTATTTGAATAACCACTCTGATTACCTATAAAAATGTTATAATCTGCATCATCATTACTAAAACCGCTTTCAGAACCTATAAAAATATTTTCAAATCCTTCCGTATTCGTGCTACCGCTCATATAACCAAGAAAAATATTTGAATACCCGGTGGTATTAGCAAAACCACTTTCAAATCCTATAAAAGAATTATTACTTGCTGTATTTTGAAAACCACTTTGATAACCAATAAAAACATTTGTTCCTCCCGATATATTATTATATCCGGTTTGATAGCCTAAAAATGAGTTAAAGTTTCCATCAACATTTTTATAACCTGACTCAATTCCAACAAATGAATTTCCATTGCCAACAGTATTATTATATCCGGTAAATACACCAACAAAAGAATTATAATCTCCCTCTGTATTTGAATATCCAGAAAAACTTCCCACAAATGAATTTTGAACTCCGCCAAGATTATTGTATCCGCTTTCATAACCAATAAATGAATTTAAATAACCTGTTGAGTTCGACATTCCGCTATTTTTCCCTACAAATAGATTTCCAAATCCATGTGTATTACTAAATCCACTTGAATCACCTAAAAAAGTATTATTATTTCCTGAAAGATTATTATAACCTGTTCTGAAACCAATAAAAGAGTTATTACTTCCTAATGTGTTATTAAATCCACTTTCATATCCCATAAAAGAATTATACAAACCATCAATATTTTTTTGTCCACTTGCGTGACCAATAAAATAATTTTCTTTGGTCATATCCATGAATTTTGTAGAACCTGCTTTTGTTGGGCTACGACCACTTACAGCAAAACCACCAACTGTACCTTTGCTTAATGATGTATCGTTTACATAGATTCGCGTACTATCCATAGTAACAACAAGATATTCTCCAGACAAGCCTTTTGTAGGTGAGCGGCCACTTACTGCAAAGCCACCGACTGTTCCCTTTGAAGTTACCGAATCATTTACATAAATTCTTGTACTATCGGCTGTTGATATAAAATAATCGTTTATAATACCTTTTGTGGGTGAACGGCCGCTTACTGCAAATCCTCCAACACTACCCTTTGTTGAATCTTCTCTTATCCATATTCTTGTACTGTCAGCTGTGGATATAAAATAATCGTTTACAATACCTTTTGTGGGTGAACGGCCACTTACTGCAAATCCACCAACACTTCCCTTTGTGGTGTCTTCTACAACCCAAACTCTTGTACTGTCAGGCGTAACTTTAAAATAATCCTCCTCAGTTGCTTTTGTTGGCGAACGACCACTTACAGCAAAACCGCCGACTGTTCCTTTAGATTCGGTATTCACATAAACTTTAGCTCCGTCAGGAAATACTGCAAAAACAATATTTCCATCCTTATCCTTCACAGCGAATAATGTATCAGAACTTGTAAAAGATGCATCAGCCTTTACTTCCAGCTTGCTGTTTGGTGTATTTGTTCCGATTCCAACTCTTGCAGTTGTATCCGATAATAAAACATATTCGGAATCTATAGTCCAGATTTGTCCTTTTGATAAATTTACCCATGCGGAACCATCATAGAAATAAAAAGCCGTTTCGTTAGTATCAAAAACCAATAACCCGGTTGCAGGATTAATAATATCAGTTCTTTGGATGCTTGTTAATCTTGGAATTAATAAACCTTTTGTAACAGATTTAACATCTAACATTGCTGTTGTATCAGCAACATAACTATTATCATCAGTTACGGCTACATTTTGTCCAAACATTGTACTGCTCATTAAAAATAATATTAGCACAATAAAGAAACTACCAGCTTTTCGTACCATAGTATATATATTTTATATTGTTATTTCTGTATTTATTTTCTTGGATAGTACTTGCTATTAAGCGGAAAGAGCAGCTTCACTTTAAATCAGACTTCTAACAGTTTACATTTCAATAGTTTAATTAAGTAAGTTATAACAAACAATGAGTGAAGTCAATTAAATTAAAGTTATTTACATTAAATTAATTGTTAAATAGAACTATTTTAAATATTAATCGTTTAAAAATATGCACGATTTTTGAATGGTATTTTATAATTAATAAAGTATTGTTTATTTTAGTAACTTTGGAATACAAATTCTGAGCAAACTTTGAAACATAAAGATGAAAAAACTTACAATTTTTATACTATTTATCTTTTCTCTGGCACAGGTTTTTGGTCAAGAGCCTGGAGAAACCAAATGGAAAGAGAATCTTTCTAAAAATAGAATACAGTCGCAGGTTCAGTGGAATCATAAATATGTAAAAGGAAAACCCAAAAGAGATGGTTATAAAAACTTCACTAAGAAGTTTGACCATAATGGGAATGTAATTGAGGAAATCTACTATCAGTCGGGAAATGTTGATCAAAAGCTTAGTTACAAATATGATCAGGATGATAACAAGGTTGAATATGTGAATTATAAGGGTGATGAATCAAAGGTAATGTTTAAACAAAATATTACATATGATAATTCGAAGAGAAAAATAAGAGAAGAAAGATACAATGGTACAGATTACCAGATTATTAAATATAGTTATGATGATAAAAGCAGAATAACTGAAATAAAAAGATCAGATGTATTTGGTAATATTGCACATCATCGTGTTTTTAATTATAAAGGGAATATTTGTGAAATTTCTATAATAGATGAACAAAAGAATCATATTGGAAAAATTATTAATAAATATGATAATAATGATAATATTATAGAAAGTACAGAATACGATGCTAATGAAGAAGTAAAAGAAAAATATCTGTACACATTCAAGGATAATTTAGTTCAGGAAAAAACAAAATATGTTCTTGGTAATTTTAGATATAGAGAAGAATATCAATATGATCAAAATAGGAACTTAGTTAAGATTCTTAAAGAAGAGCCAAAAGAAGAAATTTTTGTGAGCAATATTTATATATATGATGAAGAGGGTAATCTAATTAAAGAAGAGTGGTACGATGATAATCCAAATGAGAATTCAAGTAAGACCTATATTTATGATAAAAAAGGAATTCTTGAAAGAGTAGAAGTATATTATGCTCTTTATCGTTACAAGATACAATACAGATTTGATTATAAACGTTATTAAAAAGAAAGCCGGATTTTACTCCGGCTTTTTTATTTTAATCATATTTGTTTAAATCCATATTTTCTTTTCGGGGACCAGGAATAACATCCAGCAGTTCAACTTCGAACAAGGTAGATGTATAAGGAGGAATTATTCCAGTTGATGAACCAGTCTCTCCAAATCCAATTTGTGAAGGTATAATAAATAAGGCCTTTTCTCCTTTAGTCATTCTGCCTATAGCTTCTTCTAACCCTTCAATAACCTGCCATTTTTTGCCATATACAAACTGAAATGGAGAGTTTCTCCTTTTTGTAGAATCAAAAAACTTACCATTCAAGAATTTACCCTCATAATGTACAGTAACAGTATCACCAAGGAATACTTTCTCGTCATTACCTTCATTAAGTATTATATGAAATAATCCTGATTCTGTAGGTTCAATTTCTACTTCTTCATTATCGATATACTGTCTTAAGATTACCTTTTCATAATCGCCAAAATCTTCTATCCAATGTAAAAAAGCCTCCTTCTCCATTATATATTCCTGTTCAGTCTGAATATCAATTACATCTACATCAACTTTCATAGGATCGTCAGGTTGAATAAATGCCGGTAGAGTTGTTTCTATAGTTTTCTTAAAGAAATCGTCAGCAGAAATAATAAATGATGCTCTTTCGTCTTTTGCAAGCATTAAAAAACATTCATCAATGGATCCAGAGAAAGCAGGTTCTGTTAACTTTAGTTTTCTTCTTCCTTCGAAGAATACTGAGTCAAGAATTGTTTTATATGAAATATCAACAGTAATATAATCTCCTGGCTTTGCTTTTTCTGCGCTTTCACCAAACTGAATCAACTTAAAGTGAATTCCTGATTTCGTTCTTGAATAGCCTTTATATTTTGAAGTATTACATGAGTATAAGCCCATGAGAATTACAATAATAATTAGAGAAGTTTTTTTAATCATCATGCAAATTGTATTAATTCTGTATATCTACTATTTCTATATCGTATATCAATGTTGCTCGTGCAGGTATTCTATTTTCATCGCCAATTAATCCATGTGCTAAATGTGGTGGTAAAATAAATCTCGACTTACTACCTCGTTTAAGCATTAAAACACCTTCTTCCAAGCCAGACTCCACTCTCCCTTTTCCAACAACAAACGATCCTACTCCCAAACTATCAGACGAATAACATAAAGTGCCATCTAATAACCAAACACTGTAATTATAAGTTATCTGATCGTTTCCTTTAATTTCCGGACCATTCCCTTGTTGATAAATTTCGTACCACAGTCCTGTTTCAGTGACTGCCATATTCCAGTCTCTTCGCTTGATATAATTTTCAATTATTTCTGTATCCTTATCAACTAATAACTTATTTACTTCTTGTAATGATTCTTTTGTATGTTTTATTACAAATCTTTTTTCAGTATTTTTTTCTTTATTACAAGAAAAGAAAATAATTATAAAGATAAAAATAAAACTTCTCATTATAAAACGCTTACAAACCATCATTTACTTTTTTAAATACTGAGGTAAAAGTTCTTTAAACTTCTTAATTGTTTCTTTAAGAGATTCATCTGAGTGACCTCCTGAAGCGTTTCTGTGTCCACCACCCTTAAAGTGTTTCTCGGCAAATTCATTTGCCGGAAAATCTCCTTTTGATCTAAATGATATTTTAGTATGATTTCCCTTTTCAATAAAAATAGCGGTAAACCGAATTCCTTTTATAGATAATGGATAATTTACAAATCCTTCTGAATCACCTGGAGAAAAATTAAACTCTTTTTGTTCTTCTTTACTGATTGAAATAAAGGCAGTATCATATTCAGGAAGAACTTCCATTTTTTTGTTCAGACAATAACCAAGTAAGCGCATCCTATTGGCAGAGTAATTGTCATAAATTTTATCGTGTATCTTATCTTTATCAATTCCCTTTTCAAGAAGTTTTGAAACTACATAATAGGTTTCCGGATTTGATGAATTATAATTAAACGAACCTGTATCAGTCATAATACCGGTATAAATACATTCTGCAATATCACTATCAATAATATCGTAATCGTTAAGATCTTCAATAATTTTATAAATAAGTTCAGCTGTTGAGCTATAACTGGTATCAGAAAAAACAAGATCAGCAAAATCTGTTGGTTCAGGATGATGATCAATGAGAACTTTTGTTGCCTTTGCCTCAGTTATATATTTTTCTAAACCCTCAGTGCGCTCTGGATCATTAAAATCTAATGAAAAAATAACATCAGCATTTTTTATTGCATTTAATACAGTACCGCTATTTCTTTTATAAACAACAACCTTATCGTTTCCGGGTAGCCAATGCAAAAATTCTGGATAATCGTTTGGTGTAACTATTACAGGATCTTTCCCTTTTTTAACAAGATAATGGTAAAACGCAAGAGATGAACCCATTGCGTCGCCATCTGGATTGTAATGAGTCAATATTAAGGGATTATTTGCTTGAACAATAAGTTCCTTTAGTTCGTTTATATCTTTTTTTGAAATTTGTTTCAATGGATTTGTTTTTAACTTTTGAATCAAAGATAAAATAATCTGTTCAGAATTTAAGTTAATACTAAAAAATTTATACCTTAGTTTAATCATTAAAAATATATAATTATGCCTTTAGGATACACATTTGCAATGATAAAACCATCGGCCTGTAGAAAAAACCACGTAGGACCAATCTTAGCAATAATTAATCAGGCTGATTTCAGAATTTCTGCCATTAGATCAACTAAATTAACTAAAGAAGAAGCAGAACGTTTTTATGAAATACACAGAGGTAAAGAGTTCTATGATGATCTGTGTGAATTTATGTCGTCAGGATCAATTATTGTATTATTGCTTGAGAAAGAAAATGCAATTGAAGATTTCCGTAAATTAATTGGTAATACAAATCCATGTAATGCCGAAGAAGGTACAATTCGAAAACGGTTCGCTGAATCGCTACAGAAAAATGCTGTTCATGGAGCAGATTCTCCTGAAAATGCAAAACGTGAAGCCGATTTCTTTTTTAACCAAAGAGAAAGATATTAAACATTAGGTTGAAGTTTTTAAATTAAAAGTTTTAATATAAACAGATAGAAATGAATATATCAGCTTGCGGATTAATTTGTACTGAATGTGAGTTTTATAATAAAACATGTGCTGGTTGTTACAAAGTTAGTGGAAAAACATTTTGGGCAAAAGAAGTCATTCCGGGTGGTATTTGCCCTTTATTTGATTGCTCAGTAAACATCAGAAATTATAAAAGTTGCGGTGATTGTAAAGAGTTACCTTGTCAAAAGTTTAAGGACTTAAAAGATCCTAATATATCTGAAGATGAGCATATGAAAATGATAAAAAATAGAATCGGGATTTTGAAAAAATAAATTAATACTATTTCAGAATAATTTCATCGATAATACTTTCTCCAACTTTATCGTTAAGAGCCTTTTTTAAACCATCGCGAAGCATAAATAGTTCGTTTCGTATTACAGAGGAATTCAGTTTTACAAATAACTTTCTGTTCTTGATATAAATATTACTTGTAGATCTTGCTATTGTTTTACCAACAACCTCGTCCCAGGACCTAATAAGCTTGACTTCCTTCAGCTTATCATCAATTTTGAAAGCTTTAAGATATTCTTTAACTACTTCATCAATTTTTTGAGTATTCTTTTTCCGCATGTTAAGTTCTGATTAATCGGCTTTCTTAATTTGAATATTTTCTTCTGAATCAATTATAAATAAATTGTGTTGGATATTAATTTCTTTAAGAATAGTTTCTAAACGATCCTCACTGGTATCTGTTATAAATATTTGCCCGAAATGGTTTTCTGCTACTAATTCAATTATCTGTTTTACTCTATCTCTATCAAACTTATCAAAAATATCATCTAAAAGCAATATTGGTTTTAAACCACTAATTTGTTTAATAAAATCAAACTGCGCAAGTTTTAAGGAAACAAGATATGTTTTCTGCTGCCCTTGTGAACCTGCTTTTTTTATAGAATATTTTTCGAGTGTAAGAATAAGATCATCTTTATGAATACCAACCGTTGTATGTTGAACAATCCTATCTTTATCAATTGCATCTTTCAGTAATTGCCTATATTCCCCTTCGTATAGTTGTGAATCATATACCAGTTGAACCTGTTCTTTGTTTCCTGAAATACGTGTATAATAATCCTGAAAAACCGGAATTAATTCCTCAACAAATTTTACTCGTACTGCATGTATCTTCTCACCCAACATAACCAACTGTTCGTCCCATACTTCAATTGAGTCCTGATCAAAAGATCTGCTTTGATAAAAATCTTTAAGTAATTTATTTCTTTGCTGTAAAGCCCTATTGTAACGGATTAAATTATCAAGATATTCTTTGTCATATTGAGAGATAACACTATCCATGAATTTTCTGCGTTCATCACTACCTTCGCTAATTAAGCTAATATCAAGAGGCGAAATAATAACAACTGGTAATAATCCAATATGATCTGAAAGCTTTTGATATTCCTTTTTATTCCTTTTAAATTGCTTCTTCTTGTTTTTCTTTAATCCACAATAAACATTTTCATGTTTACCTTTCAAAGAATAATCACCTTGAATAACAAAAAAATCTTCGTCGTATTTTACATTTTGACTATCGATAGGATTTAAATAACTCTTGCACATCGACAAATAGTAAATCGAATCTAACAAATTTGTTTTACCAACTCCATTATTTCCAATAAAACAGTTTATTTTTGGAGAGAAACTTAAATCTATTTGACTATAATTTTTGAAATTAATAAGTGATAAATCCTGTAAGTACATCTTGTTTGTGAAATTATATGCAAAGATTCTTATTATTCTATTAAATTAAAAATGAAGCTTTCATTAAATATCAATTTTTATAAACAAAAAATTTTAAAAATTACTCAAAAGAATTACATTTGCGATTCAAATCGTTTTAGGATAATATTTTAATTACACAATAATAATGAACAAAAAGAAAGAAGAAAATCAGGATCAGTTTGAATCAGTTGAAAATGCATTAAGTAGAACAGAGCATTATATTGAGGAAAATCAAAAAAGTTTAACAATAATTGTTTTAGCTATTATAATAATAGTTGGAGGTTATTTAGGATATAAGCGCTTTGTTGTTACACCTAAAGAAAACGAAGCAAAATCGCAAATGTGGATGGCAGAGCAGCATTTTGCTAAAGACTCATTTAATTTAGCTTTAATGGGTGATGGAAATTATCTTGGATTTCTTGATATTATTGGTGAGTATGGCATTACTAAATCAGCAAATTTAGCTAATTATTATAGCGGAATTTGTTATTTACATTTAGGACAATATGAAGATGCTATTGAGTATTTAAAGCAATTTGAATCAGATGATAAAATGATCGCTCCTATTGCTTATGGTGCAATTGGAGATGCTTATCTTGAATTAGAGAATACTGATGACGCTCTTGTTTTTTATAAGAAAGCTGTAAATGTTTCTGAAAATAATTTTACGACTCCAGTATATTTAATGAAACTTGGATTTATTTATGAACAAAACCAGGAATATAAAAAAGCTCTTGAGGTTTATAAAAGAATCGAAAAAGATTTCCCAAGTAGTTCTGAGGGCAGACAAATTTCAAAAAATATAGCAAGAGTTGAAATGTTAGTTATGTAAAAGATTAAACTTACAATAATTTAAAAATCCTGATTTATCAGGATTTTTTTATACATAAAACTTAACTTTGTTAAAACTAAATATTTGAACCATGGCTACAAATCTTAAAAACTTATCAGATTACGATATAAAATCAGTACCATCAGCCAGTGATATGAAGTTTGGTATTGTTACAGCAGAATGGAATAGAGATATTACAGATTCGCTGCTAAAAGGAGCATACGAAACATTATTAAAGCATGGCGCTAAAGAAGAGAATATTTTAAAGAAGTATGTACCAGGCACAATTGAATTAACTCTTGGAGCTCAATTTATGGCTGAATATGCAGATTTAGATGCCGTAATTTGTTTAGGTTGTGTTATACAAGGTGAAACTCCTCATTTTGATTTTGTTTGTCAAAGTGTAACTCATGGAATTACCGAACTTAATCTTGAGCATAATATTCCATTTATTTTTGGTGTTTTAACAACAGCTAACCTACAACAAGCCATAGATCGTTCAGGAGGGAAACATGGAAATAAAGGGGACGAAGCTGCTATTACAGCAATTAAAATGGCACAATTGCAGTTAGATATGGAAAAACTTAAAGATTGATCAAAACATTATTAAAATAATAAAGCCGGTTCATAATAATATGAACCGGCTTTATTTTATCTGTGATATGTAGCTCGAATACCAATTTTTAACGTGATACGAAGTACTTCATATAATAAAAAAAGATTGCCTTTAAGGGCAATCTTCATTTTTGAGCGGGAGACGGAACTCGAATCCGCGACCCTTAGCTTGGAAGGCTAATGCTCTACCAACTGAGCTACTCCCGCAATCTTGATGTGTATTTTGTGGGGAGAGCAGGATTCGAACCTACGAAGGCGTACGCCAGCAGAGTTACAGTCTGCCCCAGTTGGCCACTTTGGTATCTCCCCAACAATAATATTAAAAAATGAGCCGATAGGCGGATTCGAACCGTCGACCTGCTGATTACAAATCAGCTGCTCTGACCAACTGAGCTACATCGGCATTTTTTAAAAAGAACGTTGCTATATTAGCGTTGCAAAAATATTAATTTTCCAATAAAATCAAACTATTCCAAGCAATTATTTACTAAATAATATACATATTTTTAACATCTAAAAATATACTATTGATAATGAGTTTTTTAAAATGAAAAAGCTTCACAATTGTGAAGCTTTTTCTAAAATCAATATTCTTATTTTTTAGGCCGTTTATATCCTTTCTGTTTAGCAGCTGCCTCCAATCGCTCCTGCCATTTAGACTTTTTAACTACCTTTTTCTTGTTTTCATGTAGTTTCTTTAATATTGCATCGTCATCTACAAATCGTCTAATAAATACAGTCTGACCTAAAGTTATAACATTCGATAAGAAATAGTAATAACTTAAACCTGCTGCATATCTATTGAAAAAGAATAGCATCATTACAGGCATCATATATGTCATCATAAACTTCATTCCTGGCATTTGCTGATTTGAGTCGTTCATTTGACCTGTATTTAGTCTTGATGAGAAAACAAGCGCTATAGCCATTAGAATGGTAAATAGACTTATATGGTTACCATAAAAACTGCTAATTAATGGAATATCTATATTCCATGAAAATATTGAATCGTAAGATGATAAATCATCTGCCCATAAAAATGCTTTTTGCCTTAACTCAAAGGATGTTGGAAAGAACCGAAACATTGCAAATAAGATTGGCATCTGTATAGCCATAGGAATACAACCACCCATTGGGTTCACTCCCACTTTTTTATACGTAGCCATTGTAGCTTGCTGCTTCTTCATTGCATCTTCTTTTTTCGGAAACTTCTTATTTATTTCATCAATTTCCGGCTTAAGAACACGCATCTTTGCAGTTGACAAATATGATTTATATGTTAATGGGAACAATACTACTTTTATAAGTATTGTTAGTATTAATATGATTAAACCATAATTTGCAATATAGTTATCAAGAAAGTTAAATACAGGTATTACTGCAAATCTATTTATCCATCCAAATATTCCCCAACCAAGTGGAATTATTTTTTCAAACTCAAGTTTCTGCTTTTTTAAAGTTGTATAATGGTTTGGCCCAAAATAAAAAGAAAGAGGAACTGTTGATCTTGCACTATATTCAAATGGAATTCCTATAGTTGACTTAAAGTGTTTTAAATACTTGTTTGAATTCTCTAAGTTATTAAATTCAATTACTGCATTAGAAAAATAACTATCAGCAACTAAAATTGTTGAGAAAAATTGTTGTTGAAACGAAACCCATTTAAGTTTTGAATTCAACTCTTCTCTTGACTCATCGTTAGTTCTTGATTTTAATGTATTTACCTCATCCTGATAATATTTATACCCCATTGTTGTATACATATTTTCATTCTTTGCTCCTTTTTCCTGCTGAGGAGAATACATTGAGAATTTTAGGTCTATTACACTAAGGTTTCCAGAGACAACTTCATTTATACCCACAAAGTTAATATCAAAGTTGACCATGTAACTTTCTGGGTTTAATGTATAGACATATTCAATATATCTGGTTTCACCTGCATACAATCGCATTTTAACCGATTGTGAATTTTTCTCAACAGGAACAAAAAATAATTCATTTGTTATGATACTCTTATTTTCAGAGAAAAAGTTTAAACCAAAAACAGTAGAATCACCGTCAAATAACACAAGTGGTTTCTTAGCATAAGTTGTGTAATCTTTTAATTCAACAGAATAAATTCTTCCACCTTTATTACTTATTTTAATTTTGAGTAATTCATTTTCAATTACCGTAAACTCTTGAGTTCCTTCAGCAGAACCAGCAAAACTTCCAAACCTACTTTTCAACTGCTCTTCAGCAATCCCTTCAAATTCAACATTCTCAGTTTTTGCGTTTTGTAATTCTATTGCCTTTGCTGTTTCCTGTTGAATAATTTGTTGCTGGCGAACTATCTCTAGTGAATCTCTTTTATATTTAGCTGCCTCTACTTCCTCTTTTGAAGGCTTATTTAAGGTTGTCCAAAGAATGAAGATCCCCGCAATTACTATAATTCCTATAATCGAATTCCTATCCATTTTATTCTTTTCTATTAATTTATTCTAATTGTATATATTAATCTTTACTTATTTCCTTTACAAAATTTACAAACAAAGGATGTGGATTAACAACAGTACTTTTATACTCAGGATGAAATTGAACTCCAATAAACCACCTATGCTCAGGTATCTCCATAATTTCAACTAATCCTGTATCTGAATTTAATCCCGCTGATTTCATCCCTGCTTTTTCGAATTTCTCCATATAACTATTGTTAAACTCATAGCGATGTCTGTGTCTTTCTTCAATATGCTCTTTATTATAAATCTCTAAGACTTTTGTATCTTTTTTAATATCACAAGGATACGAGCCTAATCGCATTGTTCCACCTTTCTCAGTTACTCCTTTTTGTTCCTCCATCAAGTCAATAACCGGGTTTTTAGTAGTTCTGCTCATTTCAGAAGAATCAGCATCGGTTAATCCAAGTACGTTTCGGGCAAATTCAACAACTGCACACTGCATTCCAAGGCAAATTCCAAGAAACGGAATATTGTTTTCTCTAACATATCTAACAGCAGCTATTTTACCATCAATACCTCTTTGTCCAAAACCTGGAGCAACAATTACTCCCTGTACATTCTTTAGTACCTCTGCAACATTTGCTTCAGTAATTTTTTCTGAATGTATACTTTCAATCTTAACTTTAACCTGATTAACTGATCCAGCATGCACAAATGATTCAATAATAGATTTATAAGAATCCTGAAGTTCAATATATTTTCCAACCAGACCAATAGTGATTTCTTTTTTCGGATTTTTAAGCCTGTCAATAAACTTTTTCCATTTTTCAAGCTTCGGCTCTTCATTTTCAGGTAAATTTAATTTTTTAAGTACAGTTACATCCAGCTTTTCTTCTTTCATTAATAATGGAACCTCATATATTGTAGAAACATCAATTGATTGAATAACCGATTCAATATTAACGTTACAGAAAAGCGCTACTTTTTTCCTTATATCAATTGTTAAAGGATGCTCTGTTCTTAATACCAAAATATCAGGTTGAATACCATTTTCCAACATAACTTTAACAGAGTGTTGTGTTGGCTTCGTTTTCAATTCTCCTGATGCAGAAAGGTAAGGCACTAAAGTAAGATGAATAACTATACTGTTTTGTGGTCCCAACTCCCATTTTAACTGACGAACTGCTTCTATATATGGAAGTGACTCAATATCACCAACAGTACCACCAATCTCAGTAATAACTACATCGTAATTAAATTTTTTGCCCAGAAGTTTAATATTACGTTTTATTTCATCTGTAATATGTGGAATTACCTGAACAGTTTTACCAAGATAATCGCCTCTTCTTTCTTTATTTATTACTGTTTGATAAATTCTACCTGTTGTAACATTATTAGCTTGCGTTGTAGGTAAATTAATAAACCTCTCGTAATGACCAAGGTCAAGATCTGTTTCTGCTCCATCTTCCGTAACGTAGCATTCGCCATGTTCATATGGGTTTAGAGTTCCAGGATCAACATTAATATAAGGATCCAATTTTTGAATTGTTACAGAATAACCTCTGGACTGTAATAATTTAGCAAGAGATGCTGAAATAATTCCTTTTCCTAACGAAGATGTTACACCTCCGGTTACAAATATGTATTTTGTTTCTGACAAGACTATTTATTTAAATGTTATTATATTTTTTATTCTGAATCAGATTTATCAATCATTCTAATTTTTTCTTCTAAAACAGTAATTTCCTTTTTAGCACTATCAATTTTTTCATGATAATCCTTCAGCATTATTTTTGCTTCTTCAGAATCTGGCTTAAAAAAGCCTATATTATTTTCCCACAAAGAAATATTACTCTCAAGCTTTTTAATTTTATTAAAAAATTTATCACGCTCATGTCTTATTTTTCCTGATGATTTTGGCTTATGCTGAAGTGTCTCAAGTCTGGTTTGAAATTTTAGTAAGTTCTTTTCAGCATCACCAATCTTCAATTTATCGAATTGTTTATTAAGCTCTTCTCTAAATTCGTTCTGTATTTTATCCTTTAATTTATAAGGTACAAATCCAACTTCAGAAAATTCTTCCTGGAACTTTTTAAGTGCTTCGAAATTTTGGTTTACATCAGGAGTAAATTCATACGCTTTAACTTTTTCAATAATCTCCTGCTTCAATTTCAGATTCTTATCGTATTCCTGATCTATATTAGCATAATACTCCGATTTTTTATTAAAAAAATGATCACAAGCAGCTCTAAATCTTTTCCATACTTTATCTGATTGTTTCTTAGAAACAGGTCCAACTTGTTTCCACTCATTCTGAAGGTTTATTAATTCCTTAGTTGTTTTCTTCCACTCAGTACTGTCTTGTAAAGATTCTGCTTTTTCGCAGAATTCTATCTTTTTATTTAAATTATCATCTTGTAACTCCTTATTTTGAGCATAAAATTCTCTTTTCTTACCAAAGAACTTATCGCAGGCATTTCTAAATCTCGAGTAAATCTTATTATTTTCCTTTTTAGGTGCAAAGCCTATTGTACGCCATGTTTTTTGAATTTCAATTATGGCATTTGTCTGTTCAGACCATTCTTTATGTGAAGCATATTCCTTGCTAACAATCTCCTCTACTTGTTCACAAAGATTCTCTTTTCTTTCAAGATTATTTTTTTGTTCGTCTTTTAGTCCTTTGAAATAATCCTGATGCTTTTTATTAATAATTCTAGTTGCCTCTTTAAATCGTTCCCAAATAACATCTTTTTCTTCATTCGGAACAGGACCTATTTCTCTCCATTGATTATGAAACTTTTGTAATGTTTTAAAGGCTGTAACAACAGATTGTTCTTCAACTAATTTCTCAGCATTTTCGCACAAACCAATTTTAACCTCAAGATTCTTTTTCAAATCTAAATCACGAAGTTCTTTATTTATATTAATGTAATCATAAAATTTTTCTACATGATGATGGTATGTATTCCAAAGATCTTTTAATTTTTGTTGTGGAACCTGACCAATTTCCTTCCATTTTACCTGGAGATCTCTGAATTCCTTAAACGTATCTCCTATTGATTCATCTTTGTTTACTAATTCTTTTAATTCTTCAATTAAAACATATTTCTTTTCAAGATTTACTTCTTTAACTTGTTCGTGTTGTCTATTATAATCCGCTTTAAGTCTTCTGTATCTTTTAAATAAATCTTTTAATTCTGCTTCAACAGGATCTTCATCAAGAATAAAATCTTCTATATTCGCTCCAGTACCAATAAAATCTTTTCTTTTCTGCTCATTCAGAGCTTTTTGTTTTTTATAAAAAACAGCTTTTACTGCTTCAACATCTTTTCGTATGTCATTTATTGGCTGTGTATCAATAATATTTGACAACTCTTTAACTAAATCTTCTCTGCTAAGTTTTGAAAAATCAATTTCTACTTTAGGCTCCTGTTTTTCATCTTCAACAGGTTCACTTATTTCATTAGTTTCGTTAACCGTTGATTCAGCTTTCGTTTCCTCCTGAACTTCATCGGGAGAATCAGGTGATTCTGGTTTTTCTTCTTCTGGTTCTTTTTCGGATCCTTCCTTTTCAGTTTTTGAATCTAAATTTTCATCATCCAAATTTAGTTCTGTCTTTTCATTTTGCTGTTCGTCCTGAACAGAGTCAGAGTTTTGTAGATCTTTAGTGCTCATAATACTTGTTTTTCCTAATAGAAATGATTTAAGATAATCACCTGCTTATTTACAGGATACGAAAATAAATATTTAACTACTAATACTCAAAGAATTTTAATAATAAATACTAAAATTAATAAATATACAAATTATTAATAAAAACCTGAATAAAAAAGACCGTTCATGTTTTATGAACAGTCTTTTCTTCAATCCCTAAGCTTTAATCAGTTACTATTTAGAATTTGAACCCAAAAGTTAAAATGAAATTATTTCGTATATTTTCAATTTTTGCTAGCTCATTATTATAAGTCCATTCATAGGCACTTATATAATAATCCGATTTCCTTTGCGAAAAAGCAAAATCAATAAAGAAGTTTTTTTCACGATATCCCAGTCCTCCTGATAAAGTAATTTCTTGATAATCTTTATTTATTTCATCTTCAGTATCAACATAAGGGCTTGTTGAATATCTTCCTCCTGCTCTGAAATAAAGTGGACCAGTTCTGAACTCTGCTCCAGCTCTTAAATTATGAGTTTCTTTATAAATAGTTTGAATTACAGAATTATCTTCAATAACACCTTCGCTATTATATTCATCATCCATGCTCATTTTTGAATAATCGGCAAATTCATAATCTATATCTATCAAACCAATTTTACCAATTTGAAACCCAACACTGCCCACTGCTCTTAATGGAGTTGAAAGGGTATAATTGTATGTCTGAAGAGGAGATCTTGTGTTTTCAGGAGTATACTCATCAAAATAACCAATAACTTCATTATGAAACTCCTGATCTAAATCATAAAAAGTTGGTAAATGCAAGGAGGCTCCTACTCTAAAAAAATCTATAGGTTTAAAGATTGCTCCCAACTTTAAAGTATATCCTGTACCTTCCGTTTTAGAATGTTCACGAAAATCAAATCCATCTAAATAGTCTATAGGCAAACCAGCCGTTTCGTATTCATAATGAGACGAATATTCATCATATCTTAAACGAGTTATTCCTATACTAGCACCAATATATAACTTATGTGCATAATTACCACCAAAGGAAAAATTAAATTCACTTATAGAGCCTTCTGTTTCTATTATTTTACGTTGATTTATTTCAAAATTATCTTCATTAAAGAATATCTCATCTGTAATATAAGTATAAAATTCGTTTGCAACAGTGTCATAATCCATAATATAAGCATCCCAAATTAGAAACTCATACATTCCATCTAGCTCATAAGGATCACTGGTATTTAAAGCATTTGCTTCTGAAATATAAATTTCCATTAATGATGAATTATTTACTCCTTCAAACTGCACTTTATTATTGAAATCATTAATTCGATTAAATCCAACCCCAAAATTAAAATTAACCCAACGAGTATCTGAGTTTTCAAGATCGTATGAAGCAACAAAACCCAAATTATTGAAATTCATATTATATCCACCCTCATCTATATTATTATTAATATATGTTGACGAATTTGAATTATAGCTCATTCCTGGAGAAAATGTAAATTCTGAGCTTCTATAGACACCTAATCCTGCGGGATTTATAGCTATTGCAGAAAAGTCCCCACCAAGCGCACCAAAAGCGCCTCCCATTCCAACAAATCGTGCTGTTCCACTATAATCGTTATTAGAAAATATAAAAGCATTATCAACATATTGTGAATATGATAAATTGCAAATAGTTAAAGCTATTAATATGATAAAGAATGTTTTTTTCATTTTATTTAATATTTTAGAATTAGACTATCAGATATCGACAATTCTCATTTTATTATCTTCTTTTTCCTCCTGATCTTGTTGAACTACTTGAACTTTTTGATGAAGATCCAGAGCTTCTATTTGAAGAACCAGAGCTTCTTGAGGAACTACCAGAACTTTTCACGGAAGATCTGTTTGAACTACCAGACGATCTGCTTGATGAACTTCTCACTGAAGATCTGCCTGACGAATTACCAGATGATGAACTTCCTGATTTTCGTGGCGCATATGAACTTCCTGAACGAGAATTTGATGAGGCATTTTTATTTGGTGTATATGTCGATCTTGAAACACCCTGGCTCCTACCTGAATTTGCGTTTGAACTTGCCGGTCTTTTATATCTCGATGTAGAACGTGTTGTTGCATTATATGTTGATCTTGAGGTACTCTGAGGTCTTGTATAATTACGATTTGCTGAAGTTGCAGTTCTAGTTCTGGAACTCTCAGTAATAACTCGCGGAGTTGTGGCGTCAGCACTTCTTGTTCTTGTAGTTGAAACTGTAGTGCGCTCTGTTCTAACACTCTGCCTGTCAAGGCCTGATTTTACAGAACTTGAACGGCTAATATCTCTTCCTGCATAAGTTTCAGGTAACCCTCTTGACGTTCTTTCTACTGACGATCTTGTTACAGACCTTGAAGAGAGAGTTCGTTGCCTATAAGAATGGAAGGAAGAACTTGCATAATTATCATTTTTCACACTATGAAAAGATTTATAAGGGTTATAATAAGAATAGTACGAATCATAATAATAAGGATGGTAAAATGAACGATAAAAAGGTCGATAATAATATGAACTATAATAAGGACTATAGTAAGAGTAATAAAAAGGATCATAATAATATGAAGAACAATACCCATAACCTAAAGATGCAGTTATATAATATGGTTCAACCCAAACCTGATCACCAATAATTACAATATTATAATACGGATCATTTGCATAAATTTCTGCATATCTGTATGCATCTGTTGTAGTAATAAAATAATTATTTGTTCCGTAATACAAACTTTTTGTAGCATTTCTTCTTTTTACCATTGCGTCAGAATAATCATCTACAACTAAATCATTATATGAGTTGCCAGAATCATACACCAAGGTATCCTGAATACTCTCATCTTCCAGAATATCAGCAATTTGGTCATCATAAGTATTACCAAATATTGTTGAGGAATTATTACTTCGCAAAGCACTCGTATTCACCTCATTAACAAACGCAACTTGATCTTTTGGCGAGTAATAAATATCATCATTTACAGTACTTTGTTGCAATGATGTACATGAGGCAGCGAATATTGCTATTAAAATTATTAAATAAGTCTTTGTTTTCATAATGAACCTCCTGTTTCGTTATATTTTATAATTTATTTCTTTATTTTTGCAACTTAAAATTAATTGTTAATTTCGTTTAAAAATAAGCAAAAATCATACCAAAACATGGCTAAAAAACTAATAAAAAGAGAGGAAAATTATTCGCAATGGTATAATGACCTAGTAATTACTGCTGATCTTGCTGAAAACTCGGCGGTTCGTGGGTCAATGGTTATTAAGCCTTATGGATATTCTATCTGGGAAAAAATGCAAGCAGCGCTTGATAAGAAATTTAAAGATACTGGTCATTCTAATGCTTATTTTCCACTTTTTATTCCAAAATCATTTTTCTCAAAGGAAGCTAGCCATGTTGAAGGGTTTGCAAAAGAGTGTGCTGTTGTAACTCATTATCGATTAAAAAAAGATGAAGTAAATGGTGGAATAATTGTCGATCCTGATGCAAAACTTGAAGAAGAATTAATTGTTAGACCAACTTCCGAAACTATTATCTGGAATACATACAGAAACTGGATTCAATCATACAGAGATTTGCCTCTACTTATTAACCAATGGGCAAATGTAGTTCGTTGGGAAATGAGAACAAGATTATTTCTAAGGACTGCTGAATTCTTATGGCAAGAAGGCCATACTGCTCATGCAACAAAAACTGAAGCAATTGAAGAAACTGAAAGAATGATTAACGTATATGCTGATTTTGCAGAAAACTGGATGGCTCTTCCGGTTCTGAAAGGGTTCAAATCTGAAAATGAAAGATTTGCCGGAGCACTTGAGACATTTGCTATTGAGGCTTTAATGCAAGATGGTAAAGCATTGCAAGCTGGCACATCTCATTTTCTTGGTCAGAATTTTGCAAAAGCATTTGATGTTAAATTTGCTAATAAAGAAGGGAAACTGGAGTATGTGTGGGCTACTTCATGGGGTGTTTCTACACGACTAATGGGAGCTTTAGTTATGGCTCATTCAGATGATAACGGGTTGGTTATTCCTCCAAAATTAGCTCCAATACAAGTTGTTATAGTACCTATCTATAAAGGTGAAGAACAACTATCTCAAATTTCAGAAAAGGTAAATATTATTAAGAAAAACCTTGAAGACAAAGGTATTTCTGTTAAATTCGATGACAGAGACACACAAAAACCAGGATGGAAATTTGCAGAATACGAATTAAAAGGTGTTCCTGTTAGAATTGCAATAGGACCACGTGACATGGAGAATAACACTTTGGAAATTGCCAGAAGAGATACTCTTGAAAAAGAAACTAAATCTCAGGACGGAATAGAAAATTATATCGAAGAATTACTTGTTAAGATCCAAGACAACATTTATCAAAAAGCATTAAAATTCAGAGAGAATAATACATTTAAGGCAGACACTTATGACGAATTTAAAGATATTATTAAAAATAAAGGTGGTTTTGTTTTAGCTCACTGGGACGGAACTCCTGAGTCTGAACAAAAAATTAAAGATGAAACTAAGGCAACCATAAGAATAATTCCTATAGATGCAGAAGAAGAACAAGGTAAATGTATTTATTCAGGCAAGCCATCAAATAAAAGAGTTGTTTTTGCAAAAGCATATTAAGGTATCTACATAATATTTAGAATTATGACCGAAAAAGATCAAAAAGAGCAAATCCTTTCCGCATTGGAGATGAAATCTCTTGTAAAACAAAAAGTTTACGATCAAACTATCGAAGTATTTAATTTACTTAAAGAAATTTTACAGGAAATAAAAAATGAATTTAATTCTGAAATTCAGGTAAAAGATGCACGAGTTGGTTTTGAATATAAAGAAAGAAGTCAGTTTGAAATTGAACTAAAGGTTGCTGGCGACATACTTATTTTCAGCATGCATTCTAATATTTTTGAATTCGACAGAGAACATAATGTGTGGAAATTAAACTATGTAAAAGAAAACTCTTTATACAGTTTTTGCGGAATAATAAATGTGTATAATTTTCTCTCCGATTCTTTTAAATATAACAGACTTGAAGATTTAGGTTATTTAATTACCAGAATATTTGTAAATCTTGAACAGCATTTCTTTGTTGAAGGTAAACGTCAACAGGAATATTTATATAATAATTTTGGCAAATCAATCTTAACAAAAGAAATTCTTAAAGATATTATATTAAGAATTATCAATTATGCTATAGAATTTGATTTATTAGTACCACCTTACGACAATGTGAAAATTGCCTCAGTAGGTCAGTTAAACGAAAAAGTTGAATATCATAAACTGAAAACAGGTAAAAGATTAGGATTTAAATTCAATTCCGATGATGTATCCTGACTTTCCTTAAATAACAATTTCATTAGAAAACTGGGGTTTAATTAAATTCCAGTTCTTTTTTTGCATCATTTTTGAAACTAATTCGTCTTTAAGGAAAGTTGTTGTTTGAAATCGTACACGTATTGTTACATTTTCGTACAATTACTAAGCTGGACAAAAAATACAAAACATTGTTATACAGTAGTTTTTATAATCTGGCATAAAATGTGTAAAATAAAAATTAGTGCAATTAAATAATGAAAAAGTCATGGTAGTAGATTTAAAAGCAAACGAATTAGTATTAAAAGCAGGTGATTCAAATTACTTTGCAAACGATAAAAATGTTGATGGAAAATTAATTTTAACAAATCAACGTGTGTACTTCAAAACTAAAGAAGACGAAAACTCAAATTACAATCTGGAAATTATGCCAGGGGATATTCGAGAAATTCTATTTTTTAATACTATGAAAATCATTCCTAATGGTCTAAACATTATACTTAAAGCAGGAAGTGAGCTGAAATTTAAAATAGGAAAACGAAATTCCTGGGGCAAAGTTTTAAATAAGATTTATTAATACTACCAATTTCAAATCAAAATATATTCCGTTTATTACTGGATGAGTTTCATTTGAAACTCATCCTTTTTTTATATTATTTCGGAATTCTTGTTTACTTTTGAGAGTAAATCTTAATACTAAAAAAATGGAAATTTTCTTATCAGTAGAGGCTTGGATTGCATTAGCAACATTAACTTTTTTAGAAATTGTACTTGGTATTGATAATATCATATTCATTTCAATTATTACAAATAAATTACCAGAGCACAAACAAGCGGGAGTAAGAACTATGGGGCTCGCCGCAGCACTTTTATTCAGAATTGCACTTCTAATTTGTATAACTTGGATTATTGGTTTTACAAAACCTTTGTTTACTATTTTTACGCATGAATTTAGCGGCAGAGATCTAATTTTAGGTTTAGGAGGAATTTTTCTACTTGCTAAAAGCACATCTGAAATACATCATAAAATTGAAGGCGAAAATAACATTCATGCATCCAAAAAGAAAATTGGCATATTGGCTACTATCGTTCAGATCATTATGTTAGATATGATTTTTTCATTCGATTCGATTCTAACAGCTATCGGAATGACCGAGCATCTTTTAATCATGATTTTTGCTGTAATCATTTCAATTGGAATAATGATAATTGCTGCAGGTGGAATAAGTAGATTTATTAACAACCATCCTACTCTTCAAATGCTTGCCCTATCATTTCTCATACTAATAGGATTTATGCTTATACTTGAATCAATTGAAATACATGTTCCAAAAGGATATATATACTTTGCTGTATTCTTTTCATTATTTGTCGAGGTTCTAAATATGAAACTAAAGAAAAATGTACCTACTGCAAAAACAAACGTAAAGAATGGTTAGTTCTTTTTAAACATCTTTTTATAAATATTGTTAATATCATGACAAATCAAAATTAAGAATTGAATGAAGCCTATTGGATTGTTTTACGGATCAAGTACCGGTGTTACAAAAAAGATTGCCAAAAAAATTAAAGAAAGTCTCGAACCAGGATTAGTAGATATTTATGATGTAAAATATGTTAAGGTAGAAGATGTTGAAAAATATGAAAATATAATTCTTGGATCCTCAACATGGGGAAAAGGAATATTACAGTCTGATTTTGAGCGTTTTTTGTATGATATTTTAAAATTTGCGGATCTGAAAGGGAAAAAAATTGCGATTTTTGGTACTGGAGATTCTGTAACATATCCAACATCATTTGCCGATGCAATAGGACTAATTTTTGAAGCTCTCGATGGAAAGGGAATCACTTTTGTTGGTGAGTTTTCTACAAAGGGTTATAATTTTGATGCTTCTTTATCCATTTTTGAAAAAAAATTCGTTGGACTCCCTTTAGATGACGATTCAGATGAAGAACAAAATAAATTAAGAATATCAATGTGGACAGATTTACTTAAATTCGATTTAAATTAATAAATTCTTTCTATATATCTTCTTACCATAAAATTTATTTTATATTTATCAAAAAAATAAATTTACTACAAATGAATACCGCAATAATTTATGGTACAAAACACGGGAGTACTCACAAATGTGCTAATACTCTTGCTAATGAGTTAGGTTCAAACACAAAATTATATAATCTTGAAACAGAGACAGATGTAAATCTTTCCGAATACGATACTATTATTATTGGAGGTTCAATACATGCCGGTGCAATAAATAAAAATGTTAAAAAATTTATAAATAAAAATATAGATATCCTTACCCAAAAGAAAGTCGGGCTTTATCTTTGTTGCATGTATGAAGGCGATAAGGCTTTAGAACAATTCCAAAACTCTTTCCCTGAAGATCTAAGAAACAAAGCAAATGCACATGGTCTATTTGGTGGTGAATTTGATTTTGAAAAGATGAATTTTCTTGAAAAAGCAATAGTAAAAAAAGTTGCTAATGTTGAAAAAAGTGTTTCAAATTTAAATTATGCTAACATTAAGGCATTTGCTAAAACAATATTAAGTTAATACCTCTTCCTCTTTTATTAATAGTTGTTTATCAATGGATACTATTCATTTTAAATAGATTTTTTGAGATTTATTTATTATGAAAAATGCATTCATTATTATATATTGCACCTCTAAAATCAATAAAAATTTAAAATAAATATTATGAAGCGTAAAATCTCATCACTTATTTTAACAATTGCTGCAATCTCAGTAATTGTATCTTGTACAAACCAACCAAAAAACATGGAAACAGAGAATAAACTTCAGAAAAAAGTTACTGAATTTATTGAAGTAGAATTAACATCAGACATTAGTCATTTATCTGACAATCAAAAGGAGATGTTAGGCTATTTATTTGAAGCTGGGAAACTTATGGAAGATATTTTCTGGATGGAATCATTTGGTAATAAAGAAGAATTATGTAATTCAGTTACCGATCCTGTTGTAAAAGAATTTGTAAAAATCAACTTCGGTCCTTGGGAAAGATTGAATAATAATCAGTCTTTTGTTGAAGGAATTGGCGTTAAACCCTTGGGAGCAAACTTTTATCCTGCTGATATGACAAAAGAAGAATTTGATTCTTTTGTTTCAGAAGATAAAACCAGTCAATACACTTTAATTCGTCGTGATGAAAATGGTGAATTATATACTATTCCTTTTCACAAGGCATTTGAAGAAGAAACAAACAAAGCAATTGAATTAATTAAGAAAGCTGCTGAGCTTGCAGAAGATGAAGGATTTAAAAAATACCTTACTCTAAGAGCTGAAGCTTTGGCAACTGATGAATATTATGAAAGTGACGTTGCATGGATGGAAATGAAAACAAATGATATTGATTTTATTGTAGGTCCTATTGAAAACTACGAAGATGCTCTTTATAATTATAAAGCTGCACATGAATCATTTATTTTAATTAAAGATCAGGAATGGAGCAAAAAACTGGATAAATTCGCAGCATTATTACCACAGTTCCAAAAAGATTTACCTGTAGCAGCTGAGTATAAAAGTGAAATGCCTGGAAGCGACTCAGATCTTGGAGCATATGATGCTGTTTTTTACGCTGGTGATTGTAATGCAGGAAGTAAAACAATTGCTATTAACCTTCCGAATGACGAGAAAGTAAGATTAGATAAAGGAAGCCGGAAACTTCAACTTAAGAATTCTATGCAAGCCAAATTTGATCAGATATTAGTTCCTATTTCTGAACTTATGATAGTTGAAGAACAAAGGAAACACATCAAATTTGATGCTTTCTTTGAAAATACAATGTTTCATGAGGCAGCTCATGGTCTTGGAATGGGAAATACAATTGAAGGAAGTCAAACAGTGCGTGAAGCATTACAGGGTTATTACACTTCAATTGAAGAAGGAAAAGCTGATATTCTTGGCTTATATATTGTTACTAAACTTTACGAAATGGGTGAGCTTAGTAGCGGAGAAGTAATGGATAACTTTGTTACTTTTATGGCTGGTATTTTCAGATCTGCAAGGTTTGGAGTTGCAAGTTCACATGGAAAAGCAAACATGATGCGTTTTTATTACTTCCAGGAAAAAGGTGCTTTTACAAGAGATGAAGCAACAGGTGAATATAAAGTTGATTTTGACAAGATGAAAGTTGCCATGGAAGAATTAACAGAAAAAATTCTTATAATTCAGGGTGATGGGAATTATGAAGAAGCAAAAGCATGGGTTGAAGCAGATGGTATGATTAAAGAAACTCTTCAGAAAGATTTGGATAAAATAAATGCTGCAGGAATACCAAGAGACATAAGATTTAAGCAAGGAAAAGAAATGCTTGGATTAAACTAATGAATATTAAATTTAACAAAAGGTTCAATAAAACATATTGAACCTTTTGTTTCTCATTTTAGAATGATAAAAAGGAATTATATATATTGTCTTCTTCAATTATTATTAGTAATAATTCCATTCTCATTATTAGCTCAAACCGGAAACAATAATCTTTTACAAGATACCATTGAATGGAATAATCCAAATTCTTTTCAGAATGATAGTCTCTATATAAACAATCAGTTAAAATCTGACAGTTTTTACGATTCTTTAATTAATAGAGCTTCAAAACATAAGATCACAAAAACAGCTTTAAACTTATTATTAGTCAGAGAACCTGCTAAAGGAAAATTTATTGCAATAGAGGATATCAGAAATGAAGAGTATTACAGACTTTACTCAGGAAAAATAATTAGAAATATTGAAATAGTAAAAATTGACGTTTTTGGTCCTGAATTAAATGATTCATCCAAAACTGTCTTACAATCAATCCATAATTTTGGGAATAAAACACATATTAATACCAGAAAATATAAAATAAGAAATAACTTATTTTTTAGCGCAGGCGATACAATTGATCCTTTGCTATTGGTTGATAATGAACGTTTATTGCGTAATCTGGATTATATAAAAGACGCTTCAATACAAATCGCAGAAATTCCTGAAATGCCTGAGTATGTTGATGTATTAATTGTTACAAGGGATGTTTTCTCAACCGGTTTTAACCTCGATCTATTAAATCTTGAATCGGGTTATATTGATATTTATGAAAATAATCTTGCTGGTATCGGGCACAAACTACAAGGAACTCTTTATATTAATTCCACAAAAAACCCACCAACAGGTTTTGAATTTAATCACAGTACTGAAAATATTGGAGGTACTTTTATAAAGTCAAATATTCAATATTTTAAAGCCTTTGACACAGAGAAATATGGTTTTGTTTTACGCAGAAATTACCTGACATACAATTCCAGATGGGCTGGGAGTATTAAGATTTATCAAACTTCTACTTTATCAGATATTAGAAAAATAGACACTATTTTAAGTAACGTGAGATTGAACTACGCAACTCAGGATTTCTGGTTGAGTTATGCTTTTCTCTTAAATTCAAAAAATATAAATTTCAAAAACAGAACAAGATTTATTCTTGGACTTAGATATCTTAATAATACTTTTTATAAAGGGCCTTTTATTAGCGAAAGATATAATTTTCAATACCATGACAACCAGTTACTTATGGCGAGCATTGGTTATTCAAGACAAAAATATTTTAAATCTAATTTAATATACGGATTTGGAAAGACTGAAGATATTCCTGTAGGATGCTTAATTCAACTAAATATAGGTCTTGAAAAAGATGAATTCTTTAAAAGACCATATATTGGTTTTAAATTTTATAGAAGCAGTTATTTCTCAAAGATTGGTTACCTTAATTTAAATGCTGAAGTTGGCGGTTTTTATTACGAAAATAAAATCGAACAAGGTGTTGTTAAAGTATATGGACAAGCTATTAGTAATCTGCATTACTTTAATCGTTTAAAACTGCGCGAATTCCTCACTTTAGATTATACCAGAGGCATTAATCGTTTTTACGACGAGAAAATCTATCTGAACACAAATAACATATGGGGTCTCTCTTCTGATGAAACATATGGTATTCAAAAAGTTTCATTCCACTCAGAGTTAGTAGCTTTTTCAAATTTATTTATTTATAATTTCAGATTTCTCTTTTTCGGGTTTGCTAATATAGGAATGATTGGTCCTGAAAATAAATTTGTATTCCGGAATTCATTATACTCAGGAATAGGCATTGGATTTAGAGTTAGAAATGAAAACTTAGTATTTAAGACTTTTCAGGTAAAATTTGCTTTTTACCCCAATTTCCCTGCTGATGCTGAGCAGTTCTACTACCTTATTTCAGGTGAAAATTCTCAGAAACCCATCAATCTTAATCCTGCTGCTCCTACTATTGTAGGTTACGATTAATTTTAGTCTAAAATAAAGCCATATTAATTGAACAAAGGCTTTAATAAGCTGTTTACGATTTAAAAAGTAAACAAATAATAACCTAAAAAAATATTTATGTCAGTATTAGTAGGAAAAAAAGCACCAGCATTTAATACAGATGCAGTTACAAATGGAAACCAAATAGTTGAAAACTTCTCTTTAGAACAATATCTAGGTAAAAAGCATGTATTATTCTTTTTTTACCCAGCCGACTTTACTTTTGTTTGCCCGACTGAGCTACTTGCTTTTCAGGAAAGAATAAAAGATTTTGAAGAAAGAAATGTTGCTGTTGTAGGTTGTTCTGTTGATTCAGCATTTTCTCATTGGAAATGGTTACAAACAGAATTAAAAGAAGGTGGAATAAAAGGAGTAAAATATCCTCTTGTAGCTGATTTAGCTAAAACTATTTCAGAAAACTACGATGTTCTTGCAGGTCAATATGATTATAATGATGATGGAGAAAGTGTTTTTAATGGCATTCCTCAATCATACAGAGGTTTATTTCTACTTGACAAAGAAGGTACAGTTCGTCATCAGGTTGTTAATGATATGCCTTTAGGTAGAAGCGTTGATGAAGCTTTACGTATGATAGATGCTTTACAATTCTTTGAAGAGAATGGTGAAGTTTGTCCTGCCAATTGGAAAAAAGGTGACAAAGCGCTAAAACCAACTCAGGAAGGAATTTCCAACTTTTTAAGCAAAAAATAATTAATAGTATTCTTATAAAAGCATTTCAATCTGAAATGCTTTTTTTATTTTTGTTTCATGCGGAAGAAACTGGATATAAAAATCACCAATATTGAAGAGTTTAAATCAAAACTATTAATCGCAGGCAAAAAATATAAAAGTTTTGTTCTTCTCGATAGCAACAACTATACTCAAGAAAAAATTTCCAATTATACATATTATGAATTTGATTTTCTGGCAGGAATTGGTTCTGTTAAAGAAATCAATACAGAGTCTTTTGAATCATTATCTGACTTTAATAAACAAAACAATGATTGGTTTTTTGGTTATCTTACTTACGATCTGAAAAATGAACTTGAGGATTTGGAGTCTAAAAACCCAGATAATTTATTCTTCCCTAAACTTCATTTCTTTATCCCGGAAATTGTAATTACTTGCAAAAAAGAGGATATTTCAGTAATCTATTTTAACAATCAATATTCTGAAGATGAAATTAATAAATATATTGCTTCAATTTTAGAAATAAAAATACCTGATTATAAGGAAAAACATACATCTGTAAAATTAACACAAAGGTTTTCTGCAGAAGATTATATCGAAACAGTAAACAATCTTAAGCATCACATTCAGATAGGCGATATTTATGAGATCAATTTCTGCCAAGAATTTTTCAGCAAGTCAAAGATAGATCCAATAAGAACATATTTACGATTAAAAAATGTATCTCCTACTCCTTTTTCATGTTTTTATAAAGTAGATGATAAGTACTTGCTTTCGGCTAGTCCGGAAAGATTTCTGAAGAAAGAAAAAAACAAAATTATTTCTCAGCCCATAAAAGGGACTATTAAAAGAAGTTTAAACGAAAATGAAGATAAACAATTAAAGGAAAAGTTATTAAACGACCCAAAGGAAAAAGCAGAGAACGTAATGATTGTTGATCTTGTGAGAAATGATTTATCAAAAACAGCAAATAAAGGTTCGGTTAAAGTAGAGGAACTCTATGGCATTTATAGTTTTACACAAGTGCATCAAATGATTTCAACTGTAACTTCTGAAATAAAAGACAATACTGATATTATTGAAGTTATAAAAAATGCATTTCCTATGGGTTCCATGACCGGTGCTCCAAAAATTAGAGCAATGAAACTGATAGAGAAATATGAAAGATCAAAACGAGGACTTTATTCAGGGGCTGTTGGATTTATATCACCGGAAAAAAACTTTGATTTTAATGTTGTAATAAGAAGTATTTTATACAATGATGACAAAAATTATGTATCTTTTACCGTTGGAGGAGCAATAACAAGTCTTGCTAATGCAGAATCTGAATATGATGAATGCATGGTAAAAGCAAAAGCAATGATTGAAGTATTAAAATAAGAAACATGCTGTCGGATTTACAATCATTTATCGATCAAGAAAATATATGCCAGAATAATAACAGGATTCTACTTGCAGTTAGTGGAGGAATTGACTCTGTATGTATGTTTCACCTATTTCGTAAAGCAGGTTATTCTATTGCTATTGCTCATTGTAATTTTGGTTTAAGAGACGAAGAATCTGATCAGGATGAGGTATTTGTTCAAAATCTTGCCGAAGAATTTGACATTCCTCTTTTTAAAGTAAAGTTTAACACTGCTGAAATAGCCAAAAAAGAAGGTATTTCAATTCAAATGGCAGCACGTGATTTGCGCTACGATTGGTTTGAAGAAATAAGAGTAAAATATGATTATAATTATATTGCTATAGCGCATAATAAAGATGATGTTATTGAAACTTTTTTGATTAATCTAACAAGAGGATGTGGTCTAAAAGGACTCTCAGGAATAAAGCCAATAAATGGGAAAATTATCAGACCTCTTTTATTTGCTTTTAGAAATGAAATAATACAATATATGACTGAAAATAGCTTAGAGTTTCGTGAAGATTCTTCTAATATATCAGTTAAGTATAGCAGAAACTTACTCAGACATGAAATTATTCCATTATTTGAAAAATTAAATTCAGGTTTTAAAGAAACCATGACCGAAAATATTTTGAGGTTAAAAGAATCCGAAACAGTTTATATCGAAAATATCGAATCTAAAAAAGAGGAAATATTTAAACAAAATAATCAACAAATTATTCTTGATATTGAACAATTAAAACTACTAAATCCGATTACAACCTACATGCATGAATTCCTACTACCGTTTGGTTTTTCACAAACTCAAATTTCTGATATAATTAATTCTTTTGATGGAATTTCAGGCAAAAAATTCATTTCATTAACACACAGATTAATAAAAGACAGAACAAAGCTTATAATTGAAGAGATTTCGTTAATTAATAAAAGGTCTTTTGTAATTAATAATATAGATGAAATAATTGAGCACCCTCTTAATTTAAAGCTCGCAGAATTAAACAGAACCGATAATTTTGAGTTTTCAAGAAACATAAATAAAGGTTCTTTCGATTCAGACCTAATTGAATTTCCATTAACCATTCGAAAATGGAAAAAAGGGGATTACTTTATGCCATTAGGAATGCACAATCTCAAGAAATTGAGTGACTTTTTTATTGACAACAAATTCTCAATATCTGAAAAGGAAAACATATGGATTCTTGAAAGTGGAAATAAAATAATTTGGATTATAGGTTATAGAATAGATGAGCGTTTTAAAGTATCTGATAAAACAAAAAAAATCTTACAAATAGATTTAATCTAATCATAATTTTAATGTTACAACCAAATATTCAAGAATTATTTTCTAAAAAATACTTATTTTACATTATTTTAGTTTGATTAAAAAAATAATAAAGAAATTATCTGTTTTATAGAAACTCTTTTTTGTTAAAAAACGTTTATTAAAAAAATAAAGCCTAAATGGAACACAACCTTAATAGTCACCTTACTGAATTTTTGGATCTTCTACCCGAAATTATTTTCGAAGTTGACAAAGATTTAAATGTTCTCTTTGTAAATCAGGCTTGCAGTAAAATATTAGGTTATAGCAAAGATGAATTATTAAACAATAAAATAAATCTTAAGAAATTTGTTGTTCCCCAAGACTATACCAGAATTAAAGAAAGTCTTACTAAAAACATATCGGGAATTCATACTTCAGGGAACTGTTATGGAGTTTACACTAAAACTGGTGAAAAAATTGTCCTGGAAATATATAACAGTCATATAGTAAACGATAATAAAGTAACTGGTTTAAGATGTATTGCAATAAATATAACGGAGAAAGAAAACCATCATCAACAATTATCAACTCAGGAAAAGCATTACAGAGAAATTTTTGAATACTCTCCTATCCCATATCAGTCATTAGACGTAAAAGGGAACATAATAGATATAAATCCTGCCTGGGAAAAAACCACTGGTTACAAAAAAGCAGAGGTTTTAAATAAGAATTTTGCTGATTTTTTAAGTAAGGAAGAAAAAGTAAGCTTTCATAAAAATTTCACCCTTTTTAAACAAAAAGGTGAGATTAACAATGTCCGCTATAAAATCAATAAAAAAGATGGCTCAATAATTCATATAAATTATAGTGAAAAAATTGAAAATGACAATAATGGTAATTTCAATCGTACTCATTGCGTATTTAGCGAAATTACTTTACAACTGAAAGCAGAAAAAACTTTAATTAAATCAGAACAAAGACTAAGAGAGCTAAATGCTACAAAAGACAAATTTTTCTCTATCATAGCACATGATTTAAAAAATCCTTTTAACGACTTAATGGGATTTACTCAACTTTTATCGATGAATATTGATAAATATGATAAGAGTAAAATTGAAAATTTCATTAAAATAATTCATCAGAGCTCAAAACTAGCATACAATCTACTTGAAAACCTATTAGATTGGTCAAGAACACAAACAGGTAATCTTAATTTTAACCCTGAAAAAATAAGGATTAACAATTTAATAACTGAAAATATTGATTTGTTGGAATCTACAGCATCTAATAAAAATATTAAGATCTATCCTGAAATTGATTCTGATTTATTAGTTTATGCAGATAAAAATATGATACGAACTGTAATCCGAAATTTAATTTCAAATTCTATAAAATATACTAATCAAGGAGGATTTATAAAAATATCTGCTAATAAAAAAAATAAATTCTGCAAAATAAATGTTTCCGATAATGGAATAGGGATAAGTGCTAAAAATATTGATAAGCTTTTTAAAATTGATGAAAGTTATACAACTGTTGGCACTGAACGAGAAAAAGGAACCGGACTCGGGCTTATTTTATGCAAGGAATTTATTAAAAAAAACAAAGGAGAAATTACAGTAAAAAGTGAGCTTGGAAAAGGAAGCACATTTACATTTACACTCCCTTTACCCGAACCTGAATTTAATTCCTAAAATAACGTGAGTTCGGCCTTAGAATGATATATTATTCGTATCTAAATTTTGATTTTCTTGCTTTTTACAACAAATACAAAGTATCAAGTACTGAGTATCAAGAATAAATGAGAATATGAGAATTTTTTCTCTTGATACTTGATACTAAAATCTTTCTACTTTTAATTTAAACCGATACTGTACTTTTATAATACTCTTTAAATACATGGTGTATTATATCGAGCTCAAATTAAAATAATAATCTATAAGTAAACATTGGAGAAAACCCCGCCTGATAGATAATAATTTCTTCACCGGTATTAATATCAAACCTGTTAAACAATGGATTTTTTCTGTTTGTTAAGTTTCTAATATCAAATGCATATTCTTCCGAAAATTTCTTCCAATTTCTTTTGAATGATACTCTGAAATCAATTCTAAAGTAATCATCCATTTGTTTTGAAAAGGCTTCGTTGTCAATATATACTGTTTCTGAACTAATTCTGGATTGATCAAAATCTACAGGTGAATATCTTCTTCCTCCTGCTGCCGAAATCTTTCCATTTATTGCGATTATATTATTCTTGTTTTTCCCAACATTCCATTCTTTACCAGCCAATGCATTAATCATATAATTACCATTAAATGCAGTATTACGGGTAATTCCATCGCTACCTTCGTATTTGGAATCAAAAATTGAAGAAGCTAATAAATAGTAAAATCCTTTATGTAAAAACCTTTCCAGAGTTATCTCTAATCCATAATTATAACCGGTTCCTTCATTCTTTAAGTATTCAGGTATCCCAATAGAGAAAGAACCGTTATTTAACATTGAAAACGAAGAAGGAGTATCTGATTGAACTGGAACATCAAAAATACTTTGGTAATAAATCTCAGCTTTCAATCTGCTATTCTGGTTATAATTCCAATCATATCCTAACACAAAATGATGACTCTTAGTAAATCCCAAATCGGTATTTGGGCTTATAAACGTTCCATCATCGAGCTCAACTTTTTCGTTATACGATAACATAAACGGAATTTTACTATGTAAGCCATATGCAAAACTTAAAGACTTATTTTTATTAAACGACCATTTTACTCCTGCTCGTGGTTCCCAGGAAGACTTATTATTTAAAGCCAAATATTCATAATGTATACCCAAATTATAAGTGAGAAAATTATTCATTTTATATTGCCAGTGAATATATGGTTGATATAAATATGTATAGCCATCATGATCATTAGTGGTAACAAATCTATCATCTGATCCTTCATAAACACTATCAATCAGATGTAAATTTATTCTTTTTGCTGCAATCCCCGTTTGTAAATTATGTTTGGAACTAAACTTTTTATTTAATAGAAATGATGCATAATAATTTGTCTCTGTAAAACTCTGCCTGATATATGGTTCCGGAGATCTATCAATAATACTTAATGAATCGATTCCATTTGTTGTATTCTGATATGTATAAGCAAAATTTACCCTTGTATATGTACTTTCATTAATTATATAAGTATGATTTAAACCAAGCACTCCTACTCTGCCTCTGCTAACTAAATCGTTTTCCCAATTACGTGTATTATAATAATCATCTTCTTTATTTGTAGAATCTTGTTCACTATATAAAAACTCAATATCACTAATGCCACCTATTCCAAAGATGCTAAAACGACCCATGTTTTTTGTAGGGAAATTCAATTTCACATTTAAATCCTGATATTCAGGAACACCAACACCTGTACCTAAATTAACAATTTTCTTCATGAGAGACATCATTGAATAACGATAGTTTATTAAATACGAAGATCTATTTGATTTGGAGATTGGACCTTCAGCTCCTAACTCAAAACCATTAAATCCTAATTGAAATAAAAACTCATGATTATCATAATTACCATTACGCATTTTCAAATCAAACACTCCCGATAATGCATTCCCATATTCGGCAGGAAATGCTCCCGTTATAAAATCAGAATTAGACAATACATTATTATTTAACATACTTATTGGTCCGCCAGCTGCACCAAATTGCCCGTAATGATTTGGATTGGGAATATCAACTCCCTCGAGCCTCCATAATAAGCCACCCGGTGAGTTTCCTCGAATTACAATATCATTTGTTGATTCATCAGTTCCTTGAACTCCGGCATAATTTGAAGCCATTCTTGAAACATCGCCTAAAGAACCTGCGTACTTATCACTTTCTTCAACGGAAAAAGTACGAGCACTAAGTGTAGTTAGAGTATTTAAGGATTTTGTTTTATCACGTTTATAAATAAAAACAATTTCGTCCCCTTTAATCACTTGTTCTTCCAAACCAATTTCAAGAACCATTTCTTTACCGCTATACAAATTAAGATTATTCAAAAGAGATGGTTGATATCCCAAATAAGAAACCTTTATACTTACACGACCTACCGATACATTTTCTAATCGGAAATATCCATCACTATCAGTAACTGTTCCTATTAAAGGATCACTATTTACAACTATAATATTTGCTCCTGGTAATGGGATCTTATTTTCAATATCAAAAACACGACCTTTAATTGTTTGTGTAATGATTTCCGATTTAGCAGAATTAGTTAATAAACATACTAAAATGATAATTGCAACTAATTTTGATTTCATCCCAATATAAATTTTAATTAATATTTCTCAAGATTATCCGGATGCAAATCTATATAGCACTTATTATTATTTCAAATTATTGTGGTAGACAGGAATGATATGTGGTAAATGGGAATGTTTTTTATTTAAATGAAGAATTTTGTGGTAGAATGGTAATCTATATTAACATTTCTTTTGGAAAGTTTCTTGAAACAAATGCTGTTTCGTTGCATAATGCAAAATGAACAACATATGATCGAGCATTACCCGATATTTTTTGAATATGATTTTTATTTACAATATATGAACGATGACATCTTAATATTTCAGGAAAGTTCTTTAATTGTTCTTCTATATTTTTTAATGAAATTCTTACTAATTTGCTTTGTATTTTATTGTGTTCCTTAAAATAAAGTTTGCAATAATTATCTTCAGATTTGATATAAATTAAATCCTGCAAATCAAGCTTTATCATATCAGCTTTTGCATCAGTGTTAATTGTAATTATTTCATTATCAGGAACTATTTTAACTTTCTGCTCAATTATTGAATTTAATTCCAGTGCATTTTTTTTTGATATACTTGATAAATACATTTCTCTAATAAAAACCAGAAATGACACAGGGAATATTCCTACAGATAAAGTAATTAATCCGAAAAAAAATAAATTGAATTCCGGAACTAAATCATATTCAAATCTTATGTAATACCCGTAATTTAAAATAGCTATAAAAATAATATTACATAGAATGAAAATTAATTCATTTTTTATTCTCCAGTAATTTGAATCAAATAATTTTGGGAATACTAATGGTAATAAGATATAACTAATAAGAAGTGAAAATGATGTAATTAATCCAAACCCTAAAAGATAAAAGAATTTGTTACCAATTCGTTCAGCTATACCAAACGGCTGAAAAAAAATCAGAAATAGAAAAATGAAAAGTCCAAATAAAATAGAAAGTAACAGTTTGTTTAATATCTTATCAATAAAAGGATAAGGTTTATTGAGCCAATTTGCTATTTTCATTACTTCAGCTTATAGTTAATATTGTTAACTTTAGTTTGTATAAATATATATTAATGATATTGGTAATAAAAATTCAGTATGAAAAAATATAATATTAGCATATTTATATACATAAAAATTGCCCTGATTATCAAATCAGCAACTTAATTGCTGAAAGCTTTTTATATTTGGCTTTATTTTTGTTTAATCATTTTCAACTATCAATATTGTTATTTATTATGAAACTATTACAAAAACCTGATAAACATCTAATTATTATTTTACTTCTTTTTTTATTATCAGCATGTGCAAACCTGAAAGTAATTGAACACAGCACTTCTCAAAAACCATCATGGGTATACGGTATAGAGAAAAACTATTTAATTGGCGAAGGAACAGGAAGCGATTATAATGAAGCTAAATATAACGCATTGCAAATGGTGAAAGAAAAAATAGTTACTTCGATTGCTCAGAGTATTTCATTTGAGCAAAACATTGAAGTAAATGAAACAAGATATAAGAAGACAATTGAGTTTTTAGAAGAATATACCTCAAAAACAGTTAGTAAAACCGGTAATAGATCTTATTTACAAGGAATATCGCTAAGCAAAGCAACTGATTTTTATTGGGAAAAAAGGCGCGAAAACAGAATTGAAGAAATAAGCTATTTTATTAAATATCCATTTACACAAGAAGATATAAATGTATTAATAGAAGAATGGGAAGGTCAGGAAGAGGAATTATCTCAACGTCTGGACACCTTAAAATTTAATAAAAACGGACATCAAACTGTAGAATCCATTATTGCAGAAATTGAAGAACTACAATACCTATCAGGGTTTTTTGTAGATCAAAGAAAAGCAATAGCTGATATATCAATAAAAAATCTTGAAAATAAATTAAATGCAATACAGCTAATACCTGAAGTTGATTCTTTGGGTTTTTACAAATATTTTTTAATGCTTGGCGAAGATTCAATAAAAACAATGCAAAAGCCAAAGGTCAATTCTAATTGTGCCGATATTAAAGAAATTAAAACCAATAATCAGTTTGGATGTATTAAATATGAATATGATGATTGCGAAGTTGAAGACAAGAATCATCTAAATATCTCTTATTCATTTGAAGAATGGGAACTTAATCACACAGAATATTTTGATGTAAGTATAAAGAAAATTTCCATTAAAAATGAGAACGATATAAGTTTCTCATCTGTAGATAAAAGTTTTTTCAAAAAAGAACATACTATAAAATGCCACTTTACTATTGCTTCGAAATCTCCGGTAGCATTTACTATTAATAAAATAGAGTTTGTTCCTCAATTATGTAAAAGAAATTGTAGCTATGATTATAATTACAAAAATTTTCCAGTAATTATTGTTGAGAATATAAATAAGCATTTCTCAGGAAAAGGAAATCATTCTTTTGAAGTTTATGCAAGCATACCAAAGTCTAAAAGTAATCAATGGGCATCCAGAAATGGACTTTCAACCAAAATCTCAGGAAAAATTTATTATAGCTCACTAAAAACTGGAGAAAATAAAATTCATGAATTTACTGATTTAGAATACTTCACAAACTGGTAATAAAAAAGCCCTGATTATTCAGGGCTTCTATTTAAAATTTTACTTTATTTAATCCAAGTGCACTTAGCATCCATTTTGGTAATGGTTTTCGTGGTTCTCTTTTTTTCATATTCAGATACCATCCAAACTTCTTTAGTATCGGCACTTTATGTGTTTCAACAAACTCAATTAATGTTCCGTCAGGATCTTCAATATATGAAAAATGACCTGCAGCTTCTCCCATATCAAAGCTATTATCTTCATTATGTTTTACAGAACTATCAACTGTAAAAGGAAAACCTAATGCTTCGCAGTCCTTTTTCAGCGAATTCATTCCACTTATATCATAGCATAAATGAATGTAACCAAGATCGCCCCAAAAACGATTTTCAAAAATTTTCTTTGGTTCTCTGTCTAAAACCTGAACCAGCTCAATGTAACTTTCACCTAATAATTGGCTAAAACTACCTTCACGTTTTTTCGATGATTTCAATAAAACTCTTCTGAACTTATTATTTCCTCCTTGCAAGTTAGCAAAGTCGCCAAATACTTCTTCTTTATCATAAACAACTTCGTCATAACCCAGAATATCACTATAAACTTTTCGAGCATTATCAATATTTGTAACACCAATTATAGCTCCGGCAACAGCTCCGGTTAATTTACCTGTTTTTTTGAAGAAATCAGCTTCCTGAATAACCTGAAATATATTTCCATACAAATCCTTAACAAAGAAATGATCTTCATAAAAATCACCTAATATTTCCAGATTACGGCTTTTAAATTCATTATATGCCTTTTCGGCATTTGGACTTTTTATTTTTGCAATATTAATTCCCAAATCGCCTAACTGAATATCAAAATTAGCAGCTACAGGAGTCCGGCTTGTATATTGCCAAATCTCAAATCCACCACCACCAGACATATTCATTGCAAGAGCAGCATGTCTCTTATGAGGTTTACCGCCTGTATAAGGCAACATTAATTCGGCAACTGTATCATCTTCAAATATTCTGATATCCATACCAAAATTTTCTTTATACCATTTCCAGGCTTCATAAACGTTTGGAACTCCAACACCTATTTGTTGAATACCACTTATTAATTTACTCATTATATATTTTTTATGTAGGGTTAATTTTGCGGGCTAATTTATAAAATAATTTAGGAAGGAATTTATGGATATAAACCATTAATAATTCCCTTGCCCCTATTAAAACTTCTTTTTTGTCTTTTCTAATTGCTTTAACATATTGCTTTGCACATTTCTCTGCAGTAATACCTGTATTTTGCCCCTCGTCCATTTTACCATGCGCCGTACCGTCTTTGGTTAAAGCGTGCAAAGAGATATTTGTTTTAATTCGACCAGGAAACGCAATCAGAACTTTGATATTATGATCATAAACTTCGGCTCTGAGTGTTTCGAAAAAACCATGTAATGCATGTTTTGCTGCAGAATATGCAGATCTTAACGGGAATCCAAATTTACCTGAGATACTGCTTGTGGCTGCAATATAACCTCCACCGTTTTTTATCATGTATGGTAATACTGTTTTTGTTAATGCAATAGTTCCAAAGTAATCAATTTCCATTATTTTTCTATCAACATCAACCGATGTATCAATAACCATAGATCTCTGGCTTATTCCGGCATTATTTACCAACACATCAATTCGTCCAAACTTTGAAATTAAATCATCTGTTATAGTTTGCATCTTATCAATTTCAGTAACGTCCAGAAATTGAATAAAACATTCAGATCCTAATTTTTCACACAACTGTTTAACATTCTCTAATTCTTGTTGTTGATTCGATGAAATAATAAGCTTAGCACCTTGTTGGGCGAACTCATAAGTTAAAGCCTCTCCTATTCCGGAAGAGGCCCCTGTTATCCATACTACTTTATTCTTGAAAAACATTTCTTAATTACGTTGGATCATTATAAAATTAAAAGGTAATGATATCATTTCAGAAAAATCTTCACCAACCTCTTTCATATCATCATCTCCATCTTCGAAATACCAGTTTACTTTTATTTCCAGTTTTTCATCAGTAAAATCCTTTATAATAACCAAAATGTCAGATATAAACTTAGCTGATGCTGAATTAAAATAATCCAATTTAAAAGTAAATTTAAAAGGATTTTCATTAAAAGCTACATGATCTTCTTTGTCACTCACTTTCTCGAAATATTTTCTTAGAGTATCTATTATCGGGTAATAAAAATCACGAACATTTTCAGGTCTTGAATTACCCTCCATTTCAAATATTTTCTTTTCCGGATCGAAAATTACTTTTGGTGATTTTTCTTTCGCTTGTATATTTAGTCCTTTCATAACAGAAATTTATTTTTTTAAATTTAATTGCATTGCAAAATAAGAAAACTTATCATTAATTTTTTCAAAATCAAATTTAATTTTTTGTCCGGTAAACTTCGACATTACTATTAAGCCTAAACCGGCACCACCCTTTTCTGAAATCTCAGCATTTGAAAGGGATTCTTTATATACTGCATTCACTTCATTTTCATCAAGTTCATTAAGGTAATTTAGCTTTTTCATTATCGCCTCACCATTCTTATTTAAAACAATATTACCAGTATGAATTAAAAAATCCCCAGCAATTCTCTCAACAATAAATCGTGGTGGATAATGATCTAATAACTCGTGATTTTCTTCATTCAAATCTGAATGCTTTAAGATATTATCAAGACATTCAACAGACAAAGAATAAACTCTTTTTCTCAGTGTTTTATTTTCTAATTCTTTGTTATTTAGAAATATCTTCAAATGATGCAGCATATCATCTATAATATCCAAACTAATAAACCCCTTATGATTAACAACTACATCGTAACTTTTCATAAAGAAAAAATTTGCTTCGTATATGAAGACATTTTACTTTTTATAAAACGAAAATATAAAATTAACCTTATTAATTAAAAAACAAAAATCCTTAACAAATTTCTTGTTATCAATAAATTATTTAAAAAACTCCTTGCATAATTATTAATTCATTAACTTGTTAACATTAACTTAACATTGATTTAATTAAAACTTAACTCAAAACAAGATACGCGTAATACTAACATTAGCTACTTTTGACACAAATTTAAATCAATATTTAAAATGGAGAATTTTTACATTATTATTGTTGTAATCCTCTTTGCATTAGCGATCTCTGATCTAATTGTGGGAGTAAGTAATGATGCTGTTAACTTTTTAAACTCAGCAATTGGATCAAAAGCTGCTCCGCGTTATGTTATTATGATAATAGCAAGTGTTGGTATTGTAGTGGGAACAACATTCTCAAGTGGAATGATGGAGGTTGCCAGAAAAGGGATATTTCATCCGGACCAGTTTTACTTTTCGGAAATAATGATCATATTTCTCGCTGTTATGCTTACAGATGTTGTATTGCTTGATGTTTTTAATACTTTAGGATTACCAACATCAACAACTGTTTCAATTGTATTTGAACTGTTAGGCTCTGCGGTTGCTGTTTCATTAATTAAAATAAAGCATCTTGGCCAAACCGCCGGTGATTTGGTAATGTATATTAATTCTGGAAAAGCCTTAGCTATTATATCAGGAATTCTACTTTCAGTTGTCGTCGCATTTACGGTTGGATCGCTGGTAATGTATTTAACAAGACTTGTTTTCTCATTTAATTACAAGAAGACTTTTAAATACTTTGGCGCTATTTGGGGTGGAATTGCAATTACCGCAATAACATATTTTATATTAATAAAAGGTGCTAAAGGATCATCCTTTTTAACTGAAGATACTACAAACTGGATTAAGGAAAACTCCAGTTTAATAATACTGTATAGCTTTATTGGCTGGACAATATTACTTCAGTTATTATATTGGGTAATTAGATTAGATATTCTTAAAATGATCGTTTTAGTAGGAACATTTGCGCTGGCAATGGCTTTTGCAGGAAACGATTTAGTAAACTTTATTGGAGTTCCATTAGCCGGATTAAAATCATTTCAGGCATTTATTGCTGACCCTGGAACTGATCCGGATGGTTTTTTAATGCTTGCTTTAACAGGAAAGGCCAAGGCCAATACCTATCTGTTACTTATAGCAGGTATGGTTATGGTTATTACATTATGGCTATCTAAAAAAGCAAGAAAAGTAACTGAAACTGAACTTAATTTGAGCAGACAGGGCGCTGGCAGTGAAAGATTCGGTTCAAGTTTTCTTTCCAGAACTATTGTTAGAACAGCAATGGATATTAGTAGAACTGTTGAAAAGCTTACACCAAAATCATTTAAAAAAGGTTTGTCAAAAAGATTTGATCAAACAGAATACAACAATAAATTAAGAAATCAGAAAGATGCACCTTCATTTGATATGGTTAGAGCATCGGTAAACCTGACTGTTGCAAGTATATTAATTTC
>DAOWGM010000148.1 GCA_030637515.1 Bacteroidales bacterium | reverse complement strand
GAGCAAGCAAATACTATTGGAAAAGAAATTGATGCTATTAAAAATTATCTAAACATTCAAAAAATACGATTTGAAGAAAAACTGGAATTTAATTTTAATATTGATCTAAAAACACAAAACATAGAGATTCCGTTTTTCATAATTCACCCCTTAGTTGAAAATGCTGTGAAATATGGTATTGAGACAAGTACTAAGCCTTTAAAGATTAGTATAAAATCAACAATCGTCGATAATAATTTAATAATTGAAGTATCTAATTCAGGCTCTTTAATTGCAGAAAAGGATTCTAATATAGATAGTACTAATACAGGAATTGAAAATATTAATAAAAGGTTAAATCTTGTGTATCCAGGAAACTATGAATTTAGCTTAAAGGAATACGATAAAAATGTTGTTGCAAAACTGATTATTAAAAACATTGTGAATTAATGAAAAAGTTCAGAGCCATAATAATAGATGACGAGAGATACGCACGTGAAGAGTTGAAAATCTTACTAAAAGATCATAATGATATAGAAATTGTTGGAGAAGCGGATGATATAGAGAAATCGATTACTGAAATACAAAGTAAGAATCCTGATATTATCTTTCTTGATATTCAGTTGGGTAAAGATACCGGCTTTGATTTATTAGAAAAAGTATCAGGAAACTTCAAAACTATATTTGTAACTGCTTATAACGAGTTTGCCATAAAAGCCTTTGATGTTAATGCTTTGGATTATCTACTAAAACCTGTTAATCCGGATAGGTTAAATTTAACATTAGATAGAATCAGAAATAATATTGCTGATACTCCAAAAAACCTTGATTACGATGATTCTATTTATGTTAAATCGAATTTATCATCGATGTTTGTTCGAATCAATACTGTAACTTGCATTTGTGCCGAAGGCGATTATACTTCAATATTTACCAATTATGGGAAACGACATGTAGTATTGGAAACGCTAAAAAACTGGGAAAATCGTTTGCCCGAGAAACACTTCTGCAAGGTTCATAGATCTGCAATTGTAAATCAAAATTATATTGAAAAAATTGTAAATCTTGAAAACAAAACAAGCAGAGTATATTTAAATCATAGAGAAGAACCGATAGAAATGAGTAGAAGATTTGCAGCAAAACTTCAATCTGAACTTAAATAATACCATTTGTCGATTTAAAATACCGCATATCGAATATTATAACCGATAACGGCATACAATAGTTAATTTTAGGCTTAAAATATTTAAACCTATAACTCGTTATGAGAAAAATAATATTAAGTTTTTTAATCTTACTTTTATTTATATCCATTTGTATTTCACAAACCGATAGTACTTACAGTATTGGTAAAAGTATTACGATTGATTCCAAAGTTCTTGAAGGAGAAGTAACGTATCACGTCCACCTACCCTACGGATATGAAGAAACTGAAGAAACATATCCTGTTATTTATCTTATGAACGGACATTTAATGTCAACATTTGCAAATGCTGTGGCTACTACAGAAAAACTTTCAAGTAAAAGGATTCCTGATATGATTGTTGTGGGTATATCAAATACCGGAGTTGCCAGAAATTATTGGGCTTGTCCTGATGATTCAGGGAAAGTTGATAAAGCGGAAATTTTTTACAGTTTCTTAGAAAAAGAATTGCTACCTACTATAAAAAACAGCTATAGAACCAACAATTATAAAATATTAATGGGACAATCAAATACCGGGCTTTATGTAACATATAACTTATTATCTCATCCTGATTTATTTAACGCCTACATTGTTGCAAGTCCTATGTTTGGATGGTGTTCTGAATATTATCTGGAACAAACAAAATCTTTTCAACAAACCAATGGAACAGCTAATAAGAAGCTGTATATATCGTATGGAGATATGGATTTTACCCAAGTATTAGATCATATCGATGACTACAAAGAAATTTTAAAGCAACATGCACCCGAAGATTTACAATGGAGATTAGAAAAGCTTGAAAACGCAGGTCATGTACCTTTAATGACATTGAATAATGCTCTGTTGCATTTCTTTTCAGAATTTACTATGACACCGGAAAGAAGGAAATATAGCATACAGGAAATAGAATCTCATTTCGAAAAACTATCAAAAGAATATGGATTTACGGTACTTCCTAAATCAGGTGTTTTATTTGATATCGCATTTGATTTAAAAGATGAAAAAAAATTCGACATTTCTATTGAAATGTTTAATTACCTTATTAGTCTTTATCCAAATTCTGCTCTAAATTATTATGGCAAGGGATTAATTTATCTTAACAAAAAGGAACCTGAATTAGCCAAAGAGTGCTTTAATAAATCACTCGAAATTAATCCAGAATATACAAGATCTAAAAATATTTTAAAAAGGTTAAACCAATAATAATTGTAAATAATATAAACCTTTTTAATTATGTGTAGAATACTATTTTTAATATTAATAGGTCTCCCCTGTTTTACATTAGCACAAGTAACAAAAGATTTTCCCGAATTAAAAGGAAAATATTTAGGACAAAAACCACCAAGTAATATTCCTGAGCTTTTTGCTCCAGGTATTGTATCAACAGGAGCCAACGAAATGAGTATCTGCTTCTCTGAAAAAGGAGATGAGATTTTTCTCTTGGTAGCGCGACCTACTTTAATAATCACATCGAGGATTAAAAACTCTGTCTGGACTGATTTTGAAGAACCTTCGTTTATTGATCCTGATCGAGCCAATTATTATATGTTCCTTTCTCTCAATGGAAAAAAACTTTTCTTTACTTCAACAAGACGTAATGATGGCATTAAGGATTCATTGGCACCACGTCCTCCAGCCGTAATCTGGTTTACAGAAAGATTTAATGGGAAATGGAATAAACCGCAAAAAGTTGATTTTGGCAGTGATTTTAAGGGAACTAGTTCTTTTCCTTCTGTTGCTAGTAATGGTAATATCTACTTTAGCTCTTTTAATAATGAATCAGTCGGTATTTATTGCTCAAAATATATAAATGGAAAGTATTCTACTCCAAAACGTCTGAGCGACTCAATTAACAATGGAACATTTAATTCTCATCCATATATTGCTCCTGATGAAAGTTACCTGTTATTCGATTCCAGAAGAAAAGAGAATATAGTCGGCGGATCAGACATTTTTATAAGTTTCAAAGATAAAAATGGAAATTGGACAAAAGCACAAAACATAGGCGATAAAATAAATTCAGAGAGAAACGAGATACGTTCCTTTGTAAGTCAGGACGGACAGTATTTATTCTTTTGTAGTGACAGACAAGTAATAAAAAGAGACCTTCCATCTGTTCCAATGAAAGGAGATCAAGTGAGGGCTTTAATGAATTCTCCTGGAAATGGTCAGCAAGATATATACTGGGTTAGCACCTCATTTATTGAAAAGCTAAAGCAAATAAAAATTAACTAAAAAATAACGTGTTTTATACAATTTAATCTATTCATAGAAAATGTGCCTTTTTATAGGCAGATAGAACAATTTTAATTATCCATTAATAATTTAATCATGACAAAAAAAATAATTTTATTACAGTGCATCTTTATTAGTTTAATAATAAGCTGTTTTGGGCAGATTGATAAAAACCTGTCATACGAAGAGTTAAAAACCTTAGCAATAAGCTCTTTCAGGAACAACAATACCGACTCTTCCATTATGATTATGGAATATGCCTTAAAAAACTTCCCAGAAGAATTAGGGAGTACAACAGCCATACTGGCTCAAATATACACAAGAACGGAGAATTTTTCAAAAGCAATTGAAGTAATGGAAATAGGCATTAATAAGGGTTATACCTATAATTTAAGCAACCCTAACTATCAAAAATATTATAAAGATAATGCTGATTTTGAGGCATTAGCTCAATTAGAAAAAAGCATAATGGATACCATACATTTAAAGTATGAAGTAATCTTACCTTCAGAATATAACCATAAAAAGACTTACCCAACACTATTTGTTTTTCATGGCAATAATAGAAATATTAAAAAATCAAAAATATCGTGGAATGCTCCAATTATGAATAAGGAGTTTATAACTGTTTATTTGCAATCATATATTCCAAGTTCTCCAACAAATTTTAAATGGAAACCAAAAGACGAAAAAATAAAAAAAGAATTTAATGAAATCTACGATCAAATTTTAAAGGATTATCCTGTTAATGAGTCTAAAATAATTTTTGCAGGCATGTCAGCTGGTGGAAAAAAGGCACTTGACTTTACATTGAATAGTTATTTTCCTGTCTCAGGTTTAGTATTAAATTGCCCAGTAATTCCTAAAAATGTTACAGATGACATGATCGAATCCTTTGCTGAAAAAAACAAAAAATTAGGAATTATAACAGGCGAGAATGATTTTGCTTTAGAAAATCAAAAAAACTTAGTTAGTACAATAGATAGCCTTGCAGGACAAACAAAGATGTTTGTAACAAAAGATTTAGGGCATTCATTTGCTGAAAATTTTACACAATTACTAGATGAGTATTTAAAGTGGGTGATTGAATAAAAATTAAAACTAACTAAAATGAATAAATACATATATCTATTAATACTTGGTGTTATTTGTGTTTCATGCAGTCAACCTAAACAAATCTTTCTTGAATCAAAAGATGCTTATTTTGGACTTACCTCTCCTGGAATAATTCCTGAAGTATTTGCTCCAGGAATTGTTTCTGATACAAGTTGGGGCGAACACTGCCAAGTGGCTATTTCTCCCAAAGGAGATGAAATATATTGGTCTGCGTGGTCATCGAAATATCCGCCAGCAGACGGTAAAGGAAATACTGAACAAATATATTTTTCAAAATTTGCAGATGGAATATGGACAAAACCTGCCCTTGCAGAATTTGTAAAAGATCATTTGACAATTCTAAATGGCGGTCCTGTATTTTCTCAAGATGGGAATAGACTATATTTTTACTCTGTTGATAGACCAGGAGGTTTGGGTGGCATGGATACCTGGTATGTCGAAAGAATAGATGAAAAATGGAGTAAGCCAATCAATGTAGGTGAACCTTTTAATTCAAAAGGTGAAGATTGGTCGCTAATATTTACATCCTTAGGAAATGCTTATAAGAATTTTGGAAAAACTATAAGGTATAACTATGAAAATGGAAGATTTTCTAGTCCTGATACTACGGTTATACATAAAGATTTTAGACCCATTTTTCCCATATATGTTTCTCCCGATGAAAGTTATGTGATTTTTGATTCCTTTAAAAAGGATAATTTTGGTGACCTTGATTTATACATCAGCTTCAAAAACAAGGATGATAAATGGGGTGATCCCATTAATATGGGAGATAAAATAAACACTAAAGCGCGAGAACGCTTTCCTGTTGTATCTCCCGACGGTAAATACTTCTTTTTTATGCGACATACTAAAACTCAGGATTTCTTTTGGGTCTCAACAGATGTAATTAAAGATTTAAAATCTCAATCTAAAAACGAATAAGATGAAAAAATTGTTTATCACTATAATATTACTCTCCGCTATATGTTCATCTTTTGCCCAAACAATAGTTTGGAAACAATTAGCATCTCTTCCTGAAGGTTATAATGGTGGTGAAGCCGTTAGTTTGAATAACGAAATATATTATGTAGCAGGACGAACTAAAACTACAAAAAACTCGTTTTTTCACAAACTTAATCCCAAAACGAATCAGTGGATAAAATTAGCGGACATCCCAGAGCCTGCAACAAATTTGGCATTAGCAGCTGTTAAAGGGAAAATATATGCCATAGGTGGCGACCTATTTAAAGATACTAACCGTGAATACAACCCTCAAACTAATAGCTGGAGAATATTAGTGCCCATGCCAACGGCAAGGCAGCATATTGATTGTGGAATTTTTGACGATAATATTTTTATTATTGGAGGGCTTACTTCCTGGACAACAATTTCAAAAAGAAATGAAGTATATAATATTACAACAAACAGTTGGTCGGAAAAAGAAGCAGTTCCTACATTAAGAAATTGCGCTGCGATTGCGACAATGGATTCCTTAATATATGTGATTGGAGGTGGAGGTAGCAAAACCAGTGTATGGGAAGAAACCGCCAGTATAGAATGTTATAATATCAAATCAAATACATGGAAGAGAAAAGCCGATTTGCCTTATAAATTATATAAACCGGCGGCAATTGTAGTTAATAATGAATTAATGGTTTTGGGAGGTTCAACAACAACTGGTAAAAACACTGTTACGTTGGACAAAGTCCTTATTTATAATTCTAAATCTGATGAATGGATAGAAACTACTCCTTTACCTTCGAAAAATATATTTTTTGGTTGTACCTCCATAGGAAATAAAATTTATTTAATTGGAGGGACAGCAGGAAGTGAGTCTGATTGGATTAACTATCCTGTAGTTTATGAAGGAACGATGATTATAAATGAATCTACAAAATAACAATATGTAAAGGCAAAAGGATCAAAAGCTAAATCCAAAAACAATTAAAATGAAAAAAATATCATTTGCAATACTAATATTGTTTCCATTCTTATTAAATGCACAAACATTAGAAGATTTTCCTGTTTTAAAAGGAGAATATTTAGGACAAAAGAAGCCTGGTCGCACTCCTGAAGTGTTTGCTCCCGGAATCGTTTCTGATACCAGTTGGGCAGAACATTGTCAAATTGCTATTTCTCCAAATGGAGATGAAATATTCTGGTCGGTATATACAAGTGAATATCCTAAAATTGACGGTAAGGGTAATACTGAACAATTATATTATTCAAAATTGGAAAATGGTATATGGACAAAACCGAAAATTACTGATTTCACCAGCAATAACAAACATGGTGGTAATGGTGGTCCTGTCTTTTCTCTTGATGGTAAAAAGCTTTTCTTCTATCAACGAAAACCTTGTGATAAGTACATGTATTATGTTGAAAAGAAAGATGGGCAGTGGAGTAAAGATCCCATAAGTATAGGAGAACCATATAATACTAAAATTGGAAATGTAGCTACTAATTGGACTCCTGTATTTACAAAGAAAGGATATGCCTACGAATACAATCAGCAAAAAAGGGTAATACTTAAATATAAGTATGATGAAGCTCTATTTAGTCAGCCAGATACTATGAGAGTTCATGAAGATTTTAGGTTATCTTTTAATGTATATGTGGCGCCAGATGAAAGCTACTATATTTTCTCAGGTTATAACTATAAAGGATTTGGTGATCTTGACTTATGTATTTGCTTTAAGGACTCTGATGGCAATTGGGGATATCCTATTATTATGAGAGATGAAGTTAATACTAAAGCCCGAGAACGCTTTCCTGTAGTTTCTCCTGATGGGAAGTATCTTTTTTTCATGCGGCATACTAAAACACAAGATATCTTTTGGGTATCAACAAAGATATTTGATAAATACAAAAGGGAAAGTATAGAGACAATGAAAAATCCACCTGTATTTAATGCTATTATGTTAGAATCTGAAGAATTGGATAAATACATCGGAGTATATTCATGTCCTGAACTTACACGAAAAATAACTATTAGCAAAGAAGACAATTTTCTAAAAGCACAAATTGCAGATAGAACACCTTTCACAATCGACTGTTACGATAAAGACAAATTTAAATATGATAGGGGAATGTTAAAAATAGAATTCATACCAGATGAAAACAAAATGCTGTTAAAGGCTGGCAGTTCTACATACGAAATGATAAAACAATAAATACACGATTATAAAATTGAGAATTTAGATTAAAAAATAAAAAATTTAAAAAATTATTATAAAGTCAAAACATTAACCTAACTAAAACATTCATATGAAACGAAAAATACTAATTCCACTCCTATTGTTAACAAATATTATTTTTTCACCTTGCTTTGGACAGAAAAAAATTGATGTAACATATATTGCAAATTCAGGTTTTTTAATTGAAAGCAGTGGTAAACAAATAATTATAGATGCTTTGTTTAAGCATGGATGGGGTAATTATTTAATTCCTACGGATTCTATAGTATCTGATATAATAAATCAACGTGATCCTTTTAATATTTCAAACTTAATGTTGATTACTCATAATCATGGTGATCATTTCGATCCTTCAATGGTTGTGGCATATCTTCTTAATAATTCTGAAAATATTCTTATAGCACCTCCACTTGTTACTAATACAATATTAAAACATCCAGATCATAAAAAGTTTGAGTCTCAAATAGTGCAATTAGACAAAATTAATCAAGAAAAAAATGACACTACGATTCAAGGAATAAGGGTAAGATCATTTTTCATTCAACATGACTCGCGCCCACAAATCGAAAACCTTGGGTATTTAATCGAAATTGATAAGCTGAAAGTATTTCATTCTGGAGATTATAATGGTTCTGAGATTGTTGAGTTTGGGAAGTTACAATTACAGAATGAAAATATTGACTTAGCATTCTTAAATTTTTATGGTTTTTGGAACACAAAAGAAGAGCGAGAATTTACTGAAAAGTATATTAATCCGAAGAAAATAACGCTAATGCATATTCCCCCAGCAGAAATTGAAAATGTTAAAGATTCCGTTAACCTAATTGAAGGTTTTATTGATATTACAGTGTTTGAAAGCAGTATGAAAAGAAAATCGTTTATTTTTAATAGTAAGTGAATCAACTAAATTATTTAAATAATACTAAAAATTAACAATATGAAAAGAATACTATTTGGATTACTAATTACGCTTATTTTAGGCAGTTATTCTTGTGATAAAGATGAGAATGAAGATAATATAACAAACAATGAATTAGTATCATATTATCCTCTTAATGGAAATGCAAATGATGAAAGTATAAATAATTACCATGGTGTTATATATGGAGCATCCACAACTTTTGATAGATTCAATAATGCTAATAGTGCATTACTGTTTGATGGAGTAGACGATTATATTTTAGTAAAAGACTATGGTAATATTGTACCTACCAAAGAAATTTCAATCTCCATGTGGTTAAAACCAAACGATACTAAAGCTCAGTTTCAACTTATGCTTTGCCCTGATGTTGATAGATTTGCAGTTTCGGCTTTCTACTATCATGATGGTATGAATACTACATTTTGGGATTATGGATGGCTAAGAACAGGCGGTGATGCCCCGGGAAGATTATATTATCGCCCTGAACCCATCGATACATTATGGCATCATTATGTATTTATTTCAAGTATAGAACAAAATTTTATGAAGATATATAAAGATGGAAATTTAATAAATTCAAAAGTATTTCCTCTTGAATTACTGAACACTAACGAAAGAGATTTAAGAATCGGTAGTGGAGATTCACATAGTTATTATTCAGGAATAATAGATGAAATAAAAATATACAATAAAGTATTGACAGATACTGAGATAAGTGAATTATATTTTGAATAAAGACAATTAAAGTTTAATCTAAAAATCAATTAAAATGAAAAAATTAACATTATTAGCGATTGTAACTATAGCTTTAACATTTAACTCTTTTGCACAAATTAGTGCTGGTGGTGGTATTTCTTATGGTACCGAAGCAGAAACCATAGGATTTAATTTAAGAGGTCAATACAATATTACTGAAAGTATTGATGTAGTTGGCGGATTTACATTTTTCTTGCCAAAGAAAACATCACAAGCTATACCTTTTTTTGGGACCATAGAAACAAAGTCATCATTATGGACATTCGATATTGATGGTCACTATAACTTTAACATCAATGATAAATTTGGCTTTTACCCATTGGCAGGATTAAATATTTCAGGGGCGTCTGTAGATGTAGATGGCACCAAAGCTAAAGATACAGAAGTAGGTTTTAATATTGGTGCAGGAGCTACATACGAAATAAATGATAAACTGGCAGCCTTTACGGAGGTAAAATACACGATAGGTAATTTCGATCAGGTTGTTATAGGCATTGGTGTTTTATATGGATTTTAAATTGTTATTTCAATTAAAAGCACTAAAAGTATAGTAACCATAAAAATTATCATTAAAAAAGTAATTAATACTAAAGGAAATATCCTGGTGCTATATCCTAACAAGATATGGCACCAAGTGGATATAATGTCTGATAAAAATAAAAAAACACTATAACTGCTCACTAAATACAATAATCTACAACGATAAAAATATTAGCTCTTATTAAAAAAACAAAATGGTATGAGAAATAAACTAACAACAATTTCACTTTTATTTTTAATTGTAGTAGCAAGCTGCACCGACAAAAAACACAAAAAACAGATCCCGGATGATGCATTCCCTATAGTTTATCGTGGACATTTATATGTAAAAGGAGTAGCAGATAGCTGTAAAGGGAATTTTGTTTTTGATACAGGTGCATCCGGACTCTACTTTGATACTACTTTCTACAGTAGTAATCATTTTGATTATTCGAAAATTGTAGATGCAAAAATACCGGGAGCAGGGACAACTCTACAAGATATAATAGTTATTAGAGATACTGTTGACTTCTCATTTGGGAGCGATTATTATCAAACAGCTTTTGTTCCTGTTTTAAAACTAAAACCCATACTGGGAGATTTTGCCGATGGAATATTAGGGATGGAGTATTTTTATGAATCAGTACTGGAAATCAATTATGAAAATGAATATATGCGTCGTTTTCAAAGTATCGATTCGGTTGATTTATCAAACTACACTAAGATTAAGCTCAAAAAGGAAGATAACCGTCTGTTCATTCCTTTAAAAGTTCAAATTAATGACTCAATTACTATCGCAGGTAACTATCAGTTAGATTTTGGTGCAGGTGGCAGTGTTACTTTAACAAGCTCAGCGGCTAATACATTTAACTTGCTTAATAATATTGAAAAAAAGACTCCCTATTTTACAAAATACGGTGGTGTTGGTGGTGAATCATCCATGTATAGCTTTAGGGCTGCATCTCTACAAATTGCAGACTTTGTCTTTGATGATGTTACTATGAATTTTAGTTCTGATACAAGCGGAGCATTGGCTTCAAACAAACATTTGGGATTGCTTGGAAATGGAATCTATGAAAGATTTAATGTATTTATTGATTTTAAAAATAACGATTTCTATATAAAACCGAATTCAAATTTCGAAAAGCTCTTTGAATTTTCCAAATTAGGATTTTCATATGTTGATAGAAATCACACCCTAAATGCTTGGATAGTTACAGGCTTATATAGTGGATGCAATGCCGAAAAACAAGGTTTGAAAATAGATGATAGAATAATTGCTGTTAATGGAATAAGTATTCATGAAATTAGTTATGAATCGCAGAAAGAATTTTTCAAAAAATTATCAAATGTGATATTAACAGTAAAGAGAAATGATGAATTAAAAGACATCCGGTTCAATTTAGAAGCTATTCAATAATATGTAATCTTTATGAAAGCAATTATTCTAATTCTAAATCTACTATTTTTCTACTTACATACAAAATGTGAAATATTATCAATTTATTAGTTCATGCAATACTTATGAATTTGGAAATAGCAAGCTAAGCAGAGTCTCTAATTCATCCGGAAATATTGAGAAAACTATTGAGCCATGAAAGATTCAAATACTCAAAAAACTGACCGAATTAAAATTCTATATATTGATGATGATCTATTCAATCTTGAATTATTTCTAATAACATTTAGAAATAAGTTTGAAATATTAACTGCTGAATTCGGACAAGTTGGTCTCGATATTCTCAAAAACAATAAAGATATTGATATTGTAATAAGCGATTTTAATATGCCATTTATGAATGGTCTGGAGTTTATTGAAAAAGCAAGAGAAATTAAAAATGATATTCCATTTTTTATACTTTCTTGCTCACTTAAAACAGATGAAATTGTTAAAGCATTGCAAAATAAATTGATTAATAACTTTTTCAAAAAACCACTTAATAAGGGACATCTATTAAATGAGATATCCAATTATTATAATTCCCAACAAGTAAAAATTTAAATTCTCGGACTAATAATATGTATAAATAGTTAAAACCAATTTTTATGAAAGTGCCTTTTATCTTATTAAACTTTATATTTTTCTGGATTAATGCAGAAAGCCAAGTTGTTAATGAAAACAAGGTGTTTAAAGGGCATGAATACACTGTTTTATGTCTTGATATAGATAAGACTGGAAAATATCTTGTTTCTGGTTCATATGATACAAATGTTATTCTTTGGGACAATAATAAAGGAAAACAACTCGGAATATTTAAAGGAAACAATTCAGGAGTATGGAGCATAAAAATTTCTCCTGACAATAAATTTGTTGTAAGTGGATCGTGGAATAATAATAGAAATGCAATTGGTAGTTCTCAAAACTGTCTAAATATTTTAGATTTAAAAACATTAAGAGTTATTAAGAGCCTTTCAATTTATCCTGACAGATATAAAACATTGTCAATTATTCCTGAATTAGATGGTTCTTCAGCTAATGGTATAAAAAATATTTTGTTTAACTATGACGGTAGTAAAATAGCTGCTTTATCACGAAGTAGAGATTTATTTATATGGGATATCAAGGATAATTTCAGTAAAACTGTTTACAACTTAAGTGATACAAAGCATAAATTATTGGGTTTAAGTCCTGATTGGAATTACATTGCATGTAGTGAGAGAAAAAGAAGAATGGTTGATACCAGTTTCTATCTAATGAAATTAGGAACAAATGAAGTGATTGCGAGTTTTGATAATCCTAAAAGAACAGTAATTGGAGTTTACTTTTCTTCAAATTCTAAATATATAGCAAGTATTAGCGGAGACAGAATTAAGCGGAATGAAATTGACATTTGGGATATCCAAACTCAGAAATTATTATTTACCCTAAAAGGACATTCAAATGTAGTGCGTTCTATTGCATTTAGTAATAATGAAAAGTATTTAGCAAGTGCCGCAGAAGACAATCTAATTAATTTATGGAATATTCAAACCGGGAAATTAATTACATGTTTCACAGAAAATAATGCAAAGGAACTAACGTCTGTAATATTTACACCAGATCAAAAATATTTGATTAGTGGTTCACAAGATAAAACAATAAAATACTGGCATGTTGAAGAATGGATTGATGAATAACCAGTAATAGGTATTGGTGTTTTATATGGATTTTAAATAGTTATTTAGATTAATAGTATTTCAAATATGTAGTAACTGTAAAAGTAACTATCAGATATAAAAAGTAATTAAATAATACTAAAAGAAATGAACAAATTCGAAGAAATAGATCGCAAAAGAAAAGAGTCAAATGCAAGATTCGAAAAATTAAATTCAAAGGTTTATAAGCTTTTTCTGGAAATGGGAGATGCAACCTTTTGTGATGGTGCTTTATCAAAAAAAACAAAGGAATTAATAGCAATTGCTATTGGTGCGGTTACAAATTGTGAATCATGTATGCAATGGCATATTGAGCAAGCATATAAAGATGGTGCTACAATTAATGAAGTAATGGAAGCACTTGAAGTTGCTATTGACATGGGTGTTGGTCCGGTTACTGTAAATGCCAGATTTGCGCTTGATGTTATGGAAAATACTTTTGGAAAAATTTAATTCTTTCACAAACATTTAAAAACTATAATGGATAAAAAAGTTATTATAAAAATGAATGTTTTTTAACAGACTCTGTTTTCAGCACTTTTATTTTGCTTTAAAAAATATTAAAAGCTACATTGTCATGATAAACTATGATTATAAAATTTATAATTTACAGTGAAATTTGAAAACAGTTGTCTTTAAAATAATATTTGTAATCGTTTTTTTATCAGGTTCTAATAATATATTTTCTAACACGGTTCTCGACACTACAACCACAATACCTCATCAAGATCTCAAATTAGATAGTATTGAAGAATACCAAAGCTATTATAAAAAAGGAATGTCTTATTATAAAATGGCTGAATATCATTCTGCTGAAGAAGCCTTTTTAAAAGTCATTAAGCCTGCTGAAAAATCACAAGATAAAGAAATCCTTTCATACACATTTCATTTTCTGGGAAATATAGAAGGCTGGAAATCCAATTTTTTACAGTCAATTCATTATCATAAAAAAGCCCGCGATTTATTCCTTAAACTTAACAACTCAAAATATGAGGCCATTTCAAACAATCAAATATCCTTTGCATTTGAGTCTTTAGGTGAATATGATAGCACCTTGGTTTATTATCAAAACAATATTCAAAATCGGGAAAAAATTGATACCAAATACACGGTGCTGAATTCGTTTTTAAAAATTGCAGGAAAAAACACAAGAAAATTTGATGCCAAATACACGGTGGTGAATTCGTATCAAAAAATTGCTATAACCTATGCAAGACTATATAATTATAAATTGGCTTACCGCTATTTGCAAGAAGGAATCGATTACGCTGAAGAAACAGGAAGCAAACAGTCATTAGGAGAAATCTATTTAACTGCCGGGCAATTATTCCTTAATAATCATGTAAACAAAGATATAGCGCTTGAATATTTACTTGAAGCACAACGGATTTTTGAAGGCCAAAAGAATACTCTATACTTAAACCTGACGAAGCTTCAGATTGGTGATGTTTATTTTAAAACAGGAAATGATTCCATTGCCATGCAGTTTTACAATGAAGTAAATGCAACCACTTGGCAAAACAATTACGCAATGCTTTCTGCTGTAAACCATAAAATAGCTATGGTATTTAAAGAACGAGGCGAATATGAGAATGCATTGGAATACCTGCAAAAAAGCATTGATGGAATGTGCCTGGTTTGCCCCGAAATTCAGATTCATCACACGCTGATTGAAGCTGCCCGCACTTCTATGATTATGGGTAATTCCGAACAAGCCTTTTCTTATCTGAATCGGGCAAAGAATATTGCAATCGAATCTGAATCGGGTTTGGAAATGGCAATCTCTTACAAAGAATTAGGAAGCTACTACCAGGCTCTTAAAAATGCAGATAGCTCTATTTTCTATTTAGAGTTGGCTCATAAACTGGAAATAAAGTTAGGCTTACCCGAAAGGGTAAAAAAAACAGCCGAATTGCTAAGTGAAAAATATTATTCAAAAGGGGAATTTAAAACCTCATCCAATTATTTGAAAATTGCAAACCAAATGAATGATAGTTTAGCGAGCATTGAAAAGTATAATGAGGTTGCGAAACTTGAAATGAGATTTGAAATTGAAAAAAACGAAGCTGAAATCACAAAACAAAAACTCATTAGAAATTCTTTTATTGCCGGTGCATTATTGTTAGTTATAATAGGATTAGTACTTTGGAGAGCATTCCGAAACAAAAAAAAGGACAACCGACTACTGGCAAAACAAAAAAAAGAGATTCAGGAAATCTCAAAGCAACTTCAACAATCCAGTAAACGCAAACTTGATTTTTTTACCAATATATCTCATGAAATCCGGACTCCCTTAACACTTATTAAATCTCCTTTAGAGAGAATTCTCAAGTCAGAAACAAAAGACAATGAAATTAACAACCAACTTCAGCTGGCAGTTAATAATACAAACAAGTTGAAAACGCTGGTTAATCAAATTCTTGATTT
>DAOWGM010000068.1 GCA_030637515.1 Bacteroidales bacterium | reverse complement strand
GGAGGAAGCCATTTTTCAACTGATTATTTCTTATTTTTAATTACAACCTCTAAATATTTTAGGGGTTATTTTATGCGACAGGTGCATGGGGATATTAGGGAATCATTATACAGGGATTTTAAAGATCGCATTGAAGAGAAAGAAGATGCTGAAGATATTGAATTAATGAAAGATTTTGCTTTCAATGATTCAACAATGTCAATAACATACTTACCAAATGGAAATCAAATACATTCAAAAGGTTTCCGAAAATCATCAAGTTCCAGGACTGCCAAAATGAAATCAATTGCCGGCGCCACTCATATAATAATTGAAGAATTTGAGGAAGTAATGGAAGAGGATTACATGAAATTAGATGATTCATTAAGGACAATTAAAGTTGAAAATATTCAAATAATAAGGTTATGGAACCCACCGCCTAAAGATCATTGGATTTTAAAGAAATATTATACCCTTGTTCCATCAAAAGAATATCAAGATTATTTTAATTATATTCCAAACGGCAAACACGATGATCATTTACATATATTTTCTACTTATATAAGCAATATTGAAAACATTAACATTAAAAAGATCAAACGTTGGGAGTCTTACAAAGATGTCGAAAGAACATTAGATCATTATATTACCGATATAAAAGGATTAGTATCAGCAGGAGCCAAAGGACAAATATTTAAAAAGTGGAAATTATTCAAAGAATTGCCAGATGATGCATATTTTTATAGGGTGTTTGGTGTTGATTGGGGAGGCAATGATCCCAATACATTAATAGAATTGAACTTCGATAAGAAACAAAAACGGGTTTATTTATATGAACATCTATACAAAGCAGAGGTTTTAAATTCAGATTTTATTAAATTAGTCAAAGAAGTTAACCCGGAAAATAACGAAGTTGTTTGCGATTCTGCAAGAAAAGATAAACGTTATGAATTTGCTGATGCCGGTATTAATGTAATTAAGGCTGATAAGACAAAAATAAACGATGATTTTCGGAAAGATGTTATTGATATGATGAAAGAGTACGAAATGTTTGTTTTTGAAGGATCTGAAAATTTAATAAATGAATTGCAGAGTTTCAAATGGGCATTAGATTCAATAACAAAAGAGCCATTAAATAAGCCAGAGGATAAGAACAATCATTGTATTGATGCAATGTTATATGGAACCAGGTTTTATCATACAAATTTTTCTTATTATTATAATCAAAATTAATTTTGTATATTTGATTCGTTTAGGGTTCATTTCTCACATCTATTTTAATTACTACATTTTGCCGGCCGATTAATTTCGGTCGGTTTTTTTATGACACTACGGAAACTCATTTTGCTTTTACAATTTTTATTTTTTAATATTGCCTTATGCTTAAACCTAATCAATTAACAAATTGGTCAAGTATCCAGATGAAAGCCGATAAAACGGCTGAATTAAATATATCTGGTTATATTGGTATTCCTGAATGGTGGCAGTTTGATCCTGACATGGAAAAGGAATTAATTTCCACAAAAGAGAAAATGCAAGCTGAATTAAAAGCAATATCAAATCTTAAAGTTGAAACAATCAAAGTTAATATTGATTCTTTAGGTGGTGATGTCAATCATGGACAGGCCATTTTCTCAGCATTAGCCAAAAATCAGGCAAATATAGAGGTTGAATATACTGGATGGAGTGCATCAATAGCAACAATAATCGGTGCATCAGCAACAGACAATAATATATCAATGTCAAATACAAATATGTTATTGATTCATCAGGCAAGAGGTTGCGAATGCGGGGTATCTGCTGATATGATGGCTTATGCAAATTGGTTAGATAAGATTAACGATACAATGTCAAGTGTTTATTCTGATCAAACCGGAAACACTAAAGAGGAAATGATGGAATTAATGTCTGTTAACAACGGTAATGGTGAATGGTTAACAGCATCAGAAGCACAAGAGACGGGATTAATTAAAAATATTATAGAGCCATTAAAGGCAGCAGCAAACTACGATTTAACAAGATTAGCAAAATTTGGGTATAAAATACCACTAAATAAACTTAATACTATAAACATGAAATTTGGAAAAGACAAGCCAATAAATGCACTGGCAATGCAAGATGGTTCGATTTTACTTTACGAAGGTGAATTAAAAGAGGGAACCGAATTACAAAAAGCAGGCGAAACAGTTGACTTGAAAGGTGAACTTGAAGTTGCTGACGGTCGTAAGATCGTAGTTGATGAGAAAAACAGAGTAACATCAATTGAAGAAAAACCAAAAGTTGAAGCAAAAGAGGAAGATGATAACGAAATCGTTGCTCAAGTTGCTCAAATTCTTGTTGATTTTGAAGCCAAAATTGATGCTAAAATTGAAGCATTAAAAAAAGGCGGTTCAAAAGCTGTTGTTCCTAAAATTGATGAAGCTCATCCTGAAAAATTAGGCACTCAATTAACTGCTAAAGTTAGTATGAGGACTGTAATGGATGAAATTCAAAAGAAAAAAGAAGAAAACCGTAATTAAAAATTAGAAATTATGATAACTGTAACAAGTAGCAATTATAGCGGTGATTTTCTTTCATTTCTTTATCAGGTTTTTACTGTTGGGAATGAAGTAATCAATAAAGGCTCTGCCAGAGTTTTAACAGGCATTGCTAAGAAGAGATCAATACCTAAGATTAGCCAAACAGCTAATCCATTAGGGGATTATACGTCAGGCGTTCCAGGTGCGGACACTGTTACAACTACGTATGCAGAAAGAGAATTAGATCCGCAAAAAATGACTCTTTATGAAGAGTTCTTGCCAGAAGATTTACAGGATGTTTGGGAAAAATGGCAGCCAGTTGGTGATTTTACCAATTTAAGCCAAAACCCTGAATTTTTAGCTGATGTTATTGAGCTTTATAATAACAATGCAGGCACTCAATTGTCAAAATTATTCTTTCAGGGTGATACGACTTTAGGTGCCGGAAATGCAATGAATAAATTCAATGGTATTATTACAAGAGTAATAGCTGATCCAGGTGTTATTGATGTAACTCCTGCCGGAGTAATAACAAAAGCGAATGTTATTGACAGAATCGAGGAAGTTTGGGCAGCTTGTCCAGATAAATTCTTAGAGGATTCAGATTGGACTATAAAAATGAATACTACTGATTTCAAATTGTTACAACAAGCTAACAATGATGCTAAAAAAACAACCACTGGGGTTTTAACTCAAAATATTGAACGTTTATTCCTAGAGAAAAGGATTGAGAATTTTTCAGGAATGCCTAAAGATCATATTTTGGGAGCGAAAGCATTAGCAAACTCTGATTTAAGTAATTTATTTTTCGGTTTTTATGTTGAATTGACTGATGAAAACCCTAGAATGAATTATAAAGATAATGCAGGCCGTTTATGGTTTATTCGTTTAGACCTTAAAGCTGATGCAAATTATCGTGAAGCAACAGAAATCGTATTTTACGAACCAGTATAAACAGGAGGTTAACATGAAAAAATTATTATTTTTAATATCGATTATTCTTTTAACGTTAACTTTCAATGTTAATGCACAAAAGCAGAATAAGGCATTTGCTGATGATACCATAAAGGCTACAACAAACCTTTATGTAAGCAATCAGAAAATAACTGAATACAGCACAACAGTTGTTGC
>DAOWGM010000158.1 GCA_030637515.1 Bacteroidales bacterium | reverse complement strand
ATTATTAAAAACTGGTATAAATAATTCAGCAAGAATAAAACCTATTATTAATGCTAACATACAAATGCTTATTGTCTCAATCATGAATTGCATTATCAAATTCTTTCGATGAGCACCTAAGGTTTTATATATACCTATACTTAATGCTCTTTTAGCTGATATTGATGTTGAGAGGTTTATATAATTAATCATTGCAATAACTATGATGATTAAAGCAATACTTAAAAATAGAAGTGCAATTTGCTTATTACCGTGTTTTACATAATCATCGTGAATATCATTATTAAAATAGATATCCGAAAATTCCTGAAGATAGAATTCTGATCCTTTCCAGAATCTTTCACTGAAGTCTTTTGTTATTCTTTCATTTAAATCCTTTTTATTTACATTTTCGTTCAACATTATGAATGTTGTGAACATATTATTTCGGTCTGACTTTGTGACATCATTTTCCGGATATCCCATTAAGAACTTTACTGAAGGGAAATTTGCGATTACATCATGTTTAAAACTTGAATTCGACGGGTAATCTTCAAATACTCCTTCTACAATATAGTCATGTGCGTTTTCAATTCTCATAGTTTGACCCAGAGGATCTGAATCTCCAAAAAGCTTCTGTGCCGTTTTTTGCGATATGATAATAGATTGATTTGTACATAATAAATTATTTGTATTGCTTTTTAATATATTAATTGAAAACATCTTTAAAAAGGATGAATCTGCATAGGCAAGATTTTCAATTTTTATTGATTTATTGTTTCCATATTGAAATATACGATCATATTCGACATAATATTGTGCCACATATTTTACTTCAGGGTATTTATTAATTGCATAGCCTCCATATGTAGGTGCAGTATAAGCATGATTATACTTATTATCTACTAATCTGTATAAGTTGTCTAAATTTTTATGATACTTATCTACATTAAGTTCATTGTGAACGAATAGTAGGATAAGAATAGCCACAGCAAAACTTAAAGCTAAGCCTCCAATATTAATAATAGAATATAACTTATTTTGTGTAAGTCTTTTTATTGATGATTTGATATTTTGTAGTAACATATCTTTTTATTTTTTGATTTGTTCTTATCAAACCAATGTATGTGCCATTACCTGCTAAGTCTCTGTCAATTATGTAAGTAGTAGTTTTATACTTATTAGTAATTATAATAAATTGTTCAGAAACTGAACGTTTGTTTTTAATAACTGAACAATTACATGTATTTTTATCTAAAATAACATTTAAATCATACAAAATGAAAACTAAATCAGGAAAGATTTTAGTTATTGATGATAATGATTTTGTACTAAAAACTGTAAAACAGTTACTTAAATATGAATGTGAATCTGTAACTACAATTAAAAATCCGAATCAAATACATTCCATATTATCAAAAGAAAGCTTTGATGTTATATTGTTAGATATGAATTTTAAGGCTGGAATAAATACTGGAAATGAAGGACTGTTTTGGTTAGAAGAAATATTAAAGCTTGACACAAACACTCCGGTAATAATGATAACTGCGTATGGTGATATTGAATTAGCCGTAAAAGCCATAAAAAAAGGAGCTACAGATTTTATTTCTAAACCCTGGGATGCTGAAAAGTTTATCACAACTATTTTGAATACAATAAAATTAAGCCAATCCAAACGTAAAAATGAAATACTCGAAACTCGTCAAGGACAATTAAATCAAGATATTAATAAACCTTTTGAAGATTTTATTGGATCATCGGATAAAATGAAAGAAGTATTTTCCCTTATCGAAAAAGTATCAAAAACCGATGCAAATATTTTGATTTTGGGTGAAAATGGAACTGGAAAAGAATTAATTGCCAGAGAAATCCATAAAAGATCAGATAAAGCTAATGAAATATTTATGACTGTGGATATAGCTTCCATTAGTGATACTTTAATAGAAAGTGAACTTTTTGGTTATGTGAAAGGAGCATTTACTGATGCGAAGGAAGATCGAATTGGACGTTTGGAGTCGGCTTCAGGAGGAACATTGTTTTTAGATGAGATAGGTAATCTTTCACAAGCAATTCAAGCCAAGCTCTTAACAGTTTTACAGAATAGAAAAATATATAGAGTAGGAAGCACAAAAGAAATTCCAATTGATGTTCGATTAATTTGTGCAACGAATAATAATATTGAAGACTTAATAGAACAAGGACAATTTCGGGAAGATCTTTTTTATAGAATTAATACAATTCAGATTCATTCTCCTTCACTGAAAGAAAGAGGAGCTGATGTTATTGAACTTGCAAAATTTTATTTGAATAAATATACCGAGAAATATAAAAAAGGTGATGTAAGAATTTCTAAAGGGGCAGAATTGGAATTAATGAATTATCCATGGAAAGGAAATGTACGTGAATTAATACATACTATGGAAAAAACTGTTATTTTATGTGAAAAGCCAGAATTAAGCGCTGATGATTTTTACTTGAAATCTGCACAAGTGATAGAAAATAAGTCGAATAAGCTTGAGGATGTTGAGAAAAGCACAATTCAAAAGGTTTTAGAAAAGCATAAAGGTAATTTAACAAAGACAGCCAAAGAACTTGATATTTCACGAACAACCTTATATTTAAAGTTGAAAAAATATGACATACAATAAGTTTTATATAAGCATCTTTTCAAGGATAATTATTATAGTATTAACCTGCTTCTTATTTGTGTATTTTATTGAAAAAGATGATAATATGCTGACTTCAGTATTTATCGTATTTTTGGGTTTAGTACAAATAGCTTATTTAATTAAATACGTAAATAGAACAAACAGAGAACTGGCTGAGTTTCTGACACACCTTCAACAGGGCGATACATCTTTATTATTTAACAAAGAAAATATAGAAAAAACATTTAAAGGCTTAAGAAATAGTTTCGATAAAATTAATACAGATGTAAAACAGATTAAAGCTGAAAAAGAGCAAAAAGAACATTACCTAAAATATGTAATTGACAATATAAAGACCGGATTATTAGCTTTTACCGAATCTGGTGATATTGAGTTTGTAAATAATCAAGCTAAAACGTTTTTGAATAAAGAAAACCTCAGATTATTAAATGTTAATGATTTAGAAGATGAATTTGTTAAAGTTCTTCATAAAATAAAGTCTTCTGAATCTACAATAATAAAAAAGACAATTAATGATAATTTATATTATCTGGCTTTTTCTTCATCTGAATTTAAAATTGATAATAAAAAAGTAAAGTTATTCACCATTCATGATGTTAAGCAGGAAATTGAAACTAATGAAATAGAATCATGGCAAAAGCTCACCAGTGTTTTAACACACGAGATGATGAATTCAATTACTCCAATTACATCACTGGCACATGCTATTAAGCGGTATTTGAAAAATAATGATAAATTATTAGATCAAGCAGAGATTAGTAATGAATTAATTTCTGATATTGTTGAAAATGCAGACATTATAGAGAACAGAGGCAGAGGATTACTTGGGTTTATTGATAACTATCGTACAATTTCAAAGCTTCCTAAACCTAAATTTGAAACATTCGAAACGGGGAAGTTTTTACATAAAGTTGTTCAATTATTTGATAATGAAATTAAAGAAAAGAAAATTACAGTAATTATTAATGTGAAGACAAAGAATCTTTCGTTATTAGCTGATAGAGGCATGATTGAGCAAGTAATTATTAACTTAATAAAAAATTCTATTGAAGCTCTTAATAATATTTCAACTCCACAAATTGAGTTGAACGCACTTATCGAGAAAAATCAAAGGATAAAGATCCAGATAATTGATAACGGTAAAGGTATTAGCAAGGATGTTATTGATAATGTTTTTATTCCCTTCTATACTACAAAAGAAAATGGTTCAGGAGTTGGGTTACCTCTTTCTCGACAAATCATGAAACTACATAAGGGATCAATTAATATTGAATCGGAACCTAATATACAAACAAAAGTAAATCTAACGTTCTAATTTGTTTTATTAGAACGTTTCTTTTTTCTTCGATAAAGTAAATATCCACTCATAATTACTATCAATGATATAATTCCCGTTATGGGAACAATCAAGATGTAAAAATCACTAAATAAGAAGCTAAAAATTCGCCCAGTATGTATTTCCAAACATAAATTCCATAAAGACATATGCGAATTTGATAAAATGTTTTCAGGCATTTCAGGAAAGTTCATTGTTTTATTTCTTGATAAAATTCCATTACTATAGTCTACAATATGTAAATTACCACTGTTATCCTTAATTAATCCACTTATAGCATAAGATCCAAAAGGTCGACCTGATGAACTTCCTTGATATGGCTTGCCTGAAATAAAATCAAAAATTACATTGAGATCAGGATTCCATAAAAACAATCCACTAAATGAACCAATTAGAAATGAATTGTTATCGAATTTCTCAAAAACATTAATTCCCATAACACTAACAGGTGGTTGCGAATTATATAGTTTTGGAGTGCTATTTAAAGTTTTCAGTTCATACAAACCGTTGTATCCTGCCAATATAAAAGCATCTCTTTCTTTGTCATAATGAAGATCTCTTAAGTCATCGTACCAGGGATTTGGTTGATCAAGGTGTGTAAATTTAATTACAGGAATATCTGCTCTTGCTATAGTTAAAAGGAGAGGAGGACGTAAAAACATCCCGGTTAAAGTAATTATAACAAGTACAATAATAAACCAGGCTCCGATTTTATTGTGCCATTTTAAAGATACCTTATTTGATGCTACTAATTTTGATGTAGATTTTTCTTTTCGCTTTCTCCTTTTTATCAATTTTGGAAAAAAGAAATAGATATTACCAGTAATAGAAAGCACAATGATTAATAAACCCATTAAATCAACGATAAGCTTGCCTGGTAAACCAAATACTTCACCGGAATGTATTTGCCAAATAGCTTCAAACAAACTCACATTGTTTTCATAAAATTCTGGTGCTTTTAGTTGAATTTTTGTGAATTCTGTATTCAATCCTTTATCAATTCCCATAAAAATATAAGACCGGTTCATGGCGAGTATGGTATCACCTTTACTTATAACCGAAACGAAACGTTCAATTTTAGTGTCAAGAGGTATTTTCTGCCATTGTGATATTTCAAAGTTATAATTGAACAATCCAAACAATGTAGCAGCATATAAGTTCTTATTTGATGATAAATGAAGATCAAATGTTTTTCTGTTATCCGTTCCTTTAGGGAAGCCTGTATTGAAATCTTTAAATTCCTGAAATGTTGAATCTGTTAACCAAACTCCAATATTTCCATAAACTAATATACTATCACTTGATATGGTTTGATTTCCTTTTAATGCGGCTAAATTCCAGTTTTTATATTGATAATCATTTGGTAATGAATTTCTATTTACATCAATACCTGAAATTAAATTTCGATGATTCATTAAAATACCTGAAACTGCATAATAAATTAATATAAATGATAAAATTAATCCAGGCCATTTATGATATTTCTTTAATCTCTTGATTTTACTTTTTTTTGTTCTCATTAAAATTTGAAAATATTGCGATTGACAAAACAAGGAAAAAGGTACGTCATTACCAAATTAAATTAGGGAATATTTCGTTGATCAAATTTCTATTTCAGAATAAAAATTCATTTTCGCTTCATGTTAGATTCTTTATTTTGTAGAAATACAAATCAAAACATTATGAAAACAAAAAATCTTATTACAATTATCTTTATAAGCATTCTCTGCATTTCATTTACATCAGTTAATGCGCAACGAAACAAACATAAACAAGCTCAACGACAGAAACATCAGAAGACAAAACGACATGCTCCGCATTACCGTTATTCAAAACTACCACGTTGGGGATATTCATATAAAACAGCTCCTAAAAATGCTTTTATAATTAAACATTCGGGTAATAAATACCATTATCATTCTGGTATTTTCTACAAGTCAGCAGGAGCAAATTATAAGATTGCAAAAGCACCAATTGGAATAAGAGTTCGTACTTTACCAAAAGAAAAGATTCGATGTATTATTCATGGTAAAAAATATTTTTATTACTATGGAACCTATTATGTTAAATCGGATGATGATACCGAATTTGTTACTGTAAATCCACCAAAAGGGGCAAAAGTTGATGCATTACCTGAAGGTTATAAAAATGTAGAAATGAACGGAGATGAATTTTACGAATTCGAAGGAACATATTACAAAGCCATAACGAATGAGAATAATGAAGAGTGGTACGAAGTAGTAGTAGAAAAGTAGCTATAATAATGTATTTAATGTAAACTACATAGTTTCATTCATTAAGCCGGGGCAAATTTGTCCCGGCTTTTTCATTGATAAAATTCCCCTTTCCAGCATATAAATCTCCCCAAACATTGATTTGATTTTCATTCTGCATGTTCTGACCTTATTATTGTTCCCAAGAAGCAATAGTTTAAGATATGAAAGCACTCGAAAAAATAATCAATCAGTTTTATCCAACTTCACTTAAGGAGATGGATAATGTTAAGCTTTTAAATCGAGTTGATACAAAATTTGTTTGCTCCGTTTTTAAGTTGACCGAAATCTTGAAAGATCTCATAGAATCCTATAAGGTTCTTGAGATTAACGATCAGCGTATTATGTCGTATCGCACAAAATATTATGACACATCAGAATTTAAAATGTTTCATGAACATCAGAACGGGAAGCTTAACAGATACAAAGTTCGTGAAAGAGAATATGTAAACTCAGATTTAAGCTTCTTAGAAATTAAATTTAAGAGTAATAAAAGCAGAACATTAAAATCAAGAATTGTAAAACCAGAAAGTAATGCTTGTTTTTCCAATAAAGAAATTGATTTTCTGGATTATAAATCACCATTTTCTTCCCAAGAGTTAGAAGTGAAATTATATAATTCATTTCAAAGAATTACTCTAAGCAATACAACAGAAAGAGTAACAATCGACTTCAAGTTAAAATTTGAAAATGATAGTGGTAGTGTTGGCTTATTACCCTTATTGGCAATTATAGAAGTTAAACAAGATAAATATTCAATCAATTCAGAAGTGGTAAAAGTCTTAAAGAAATATCGGGTAAGACCTTGTAGCTTCAGTAAATATTGCATCGGAACAGCAATGATATATCCAAAGTTAAAGTCAAACAATTTTAAATCTAAATTTTTATTAATCAATAAATTAACAGCATAAGAATATGGAATTACTTACTTTAATATCAACAACTGTTGAGAGTGGAATTAGTGGACTGAAATTTTTTAATATTGATTTAGTCGATATAGAAGATTTTAGCGAATTGGTAGTTCGTTTTTTATTTAATTTTATAGTTAGTTTTATTATAATTAAGGTATTGTATTACAATACAAGGCGAAGAAAAGATTATTTGTTTACTTATTTTCTGATTAGCATCGTTGTTTTTCTTTTATGTTTCTTACTCGAAAATGTAAAACTCGAATTAGGTTTTGCTTTGGGTCTTTTTGCCATTTTTGGAATAATTCGCTATAGAACAACAACTATTCCCATTAAAGAGATGACATATCTTTTTATCATAATTGGCTTATCGGTTATGAATGCTTTAGCCAATAAAAAGGTGAGTTATGCCGAGCTGGTTTTTACAAATCTTGCTATAGTAGCCGTTGTTTACGGTTTAGAGCGTATTTGGCTATTAAAGAATGAAATCAGGAAAACCATTGTTTATGAAAAGATTGATTTAATCAAACCTGAAAATTATAGTTTGTTATTAGAAGATCTCAAAGAACGAACAGGTTTAGAAATTAATAGGGCAGAAGTGGGTAAAATTAATTTCCTGCGTGATACAGCTGAGGTAAAAATCTATTATTTCAATGGAACACAAGTTTATGAAGAAGATGAATTTTCTGTTAATCAGGATATGATATAATTATTAATTCTAATAGCTAAAAGCAACTTGCCTGCCGATAGGCAGGATAGCTAAAAGCAAAAAACGATTAACAATGAAAAGAAAAACAAAATATATAATATTAGCTTCATTAATATTTACAGGCTTAATTGTAACAGTAAAGGCTCAGGAAACCAAAGTAATTTCGGATTTGGAGCAATGGACAAGTATCGGAATCTCAAAAAAGATAAACGATCACTGGAAAATATCTTTAGATCAGGAATTTCGGTTCTCAAATGATATTTCACAATTTGACACTTACTTTACTGATTTAGGTGTTGATTATAAGATAAATAAACATTTTGCTGTAGGTGCCAATTACCGTTTTTATCAAAATAAAAATAAAGAATTGAATTTTGAATCACAACACAGATGGAATACTGATTTTCAGTATAAACAAAAGGTGAATCGATTTACATTAGCTTACAGAATCCGATTCCAGAATAAAGATGAAGATTTCTTTACCAGTGAATCAAGTAATAATTTATACAATCTACGCAACAAATTCTCAGTCGATTATAATATTAAAAAGTTCAAGTTCGATCCATTCTTCAATGTAGAGTTATATCGTCAAATAGAAGGTGTTAATACAACTGAATTAAGTAAGCTTCGATGGACATTGGGACTTGAATATTCTTTGAAGAAGTTTGGCGATGTGGAATTATTTTATAGAATTGATAATGAGCTAAATCAATCTTATAATAAAGATACGTATATAATTGGACTCGGTTATAAATTTTCGTTTTAATGTTTAAAATTAACAGATATGATCACGACAAGAAATAAAACTATGAACGCACTTTTTTTAACAATGCTAATGCTATTAGTGAATACTTCGTGTTACGAACAAGTAGTTGTTACAGATGATGAAACCACAAGTAGTGTAACAGCTGGTGAAGGATTAGCCGATTGGACCTTGGCAACACATTCCGATGATGCAATTCCTGATTACGATATTGTTTATCCACAAGATAAGGTAAACCGAATTGATTTGGTTATTTCGTCTGAAAATTGGGATATAATGCTTCAGGATTTAAACGATAATATTGGTGAATTTGGTACGGGTAGTAGCATGCCAGCTCCAATGTTTGCTTCTTTTGAAGGTGATTTTCCTCCGGGACCACCGTCAGGAGGAGGAGATGATTTTACACCTGTATTTTCCGAGTCTTCAGTTTTCTTTAATGGAATAGAATGGTATAATGTAGGAGTTCGTTTCAAGGGAAACTCAAGTTTGCGAACAACTTGGCAAAATGGGTGTATGAAACTAGCTTTTCGTTTCGATTTTGATGAGTTCGAAGACGAATATCCGGAAATAGATGATCAGCGATTTTATGGATTTCAAAAAATAGCATTTTCGAATAACTATGACGATCAATCGTTTTTACACGAAAAAGTAGCAGCTGATATTTTTCGAGATGCAGGAATAAAAGCTCCTAAAACAGCATATTATCAGATTTTCGTTGATTATGGCGATGGTCCAATTTACTTTGGATTATACACAGCTACCGAAATTGTTGAAGATGCAATGCTCGACGATCAATTTGGTAGTAATGCGGGCAATTGTTATAAACCTGAAAACGAAGCAGCAACATTTGCTTATGGAACATTTAATACCGCCGATTTTGATTTAAAAACAAATGAAGATATTGCGGATTATAGCGATGTGGAAGCCCTATATAATAATTTACACTCAAGTTTAAGAACAACTGATACAGAACAATGGAAAACGGAACTGGAAGCGGTATTTGATGTTGACAATTTTATGCATTGGCTGGCCGTAAATACAGTAATTCAAAATTGGGATACATATGGAGTGATGAATCATAATTACTATATATACACAAATCCATATACAAACAAAATTGTTTGGATTCCTTGGGATAACAACGAAGCTCTTTATGAAGGAAAAAGAGAACCATTATCATTTTCTATGGATGAGGTTGGAAACGACTGGCCATTAATTAGATATTTAATAGATATTTCTGAATATGAAGATTTGTATGAAAGTTATATGCAAAGTGTAATAGATGATGCATTTGAACCATCTTATATAAAAGAAATATATGCATATTATCATAATTTAATCTCCGATTATGTAATTGGTTCGGAAGCCGAACAAGAAGGATATACATTTTTAAAATCATCATCGGAATTTACTAACTCACTGGACGACCTGAACATCCATGTTGAAGAACGACATGATGCAGTAATAAACTATTTATCAAAATAAAAATCATTAAATAGAATAAGACATGAAAACACAAATGAAAAGTTTATTAGTAATAATAGTTATGCTAATAACAACAAGTGCTTTTGCACAGCAAGGAAATAGAAACCCACCTACAATTGAAAAAAGAGTAGCGAATGTGATTATAAAAATTGAAAAGAAAATTGAAATCAATGAATCTCAGAAAGCTGCTATTAATGATGCTTTTACAGTATTTTTTACGAAGGCAGAGAATGAAAGAAATAAAGGTGAACGACCAGATAAAACTGTAATGGAAGGTTTGGAAAAAGAACGTGATGATAATGTAAAACAAGTATTATCGCAGGAAAAATATGAAGCTTATCTAAAAATAAGTTGTCAGTTACGTCCACGTCCTCAACAGCAAGGTCAAAGACCTCTGAAACAGAGTTATTAGTACTAATAAAATGACACGCTTTGACAAGCTCAGCATGACAAACGAAATTAACTTAACTTGTCATACTGAGCCTGTCGAAGTATGAAGGTCAGATTTAAGATAATTTGTCATGCTGAGCTTGTCGAAGTATGATAAATTTACAAAAAAGCTTAAAAATCAATAAAAAATAATTCAGGATAAATGGCTTATCTTTATAACAAAATAAAGCATATACTGAATATTAGGATGCAACTTAAAACGTCACAGAAGGTTCCCGAAACTGCAATTTACCTTATTGTTTGGTTAGTAATGTTCATTATTCCAGTATTGGTATCCACTTCAAACACCGGTCGGTTCGATAAGCAAATTTTTATTGGCTGGGCGCGTATGGTTCCTTTTGTACTTATTTTCATCATTAATACCGTCTGGTTACTTCCCGAATTATTATTTAAAGGGAAAACTGCAATGTATCTACTTTCCGTTGTAATTATTAGTTTGCTTTTAGTGTATATATGGGAATATGTTTTTCCTCTAATAAAAGATTTTATTGAGGGAAATCAATCTGCAGAAATAATTGAAAGGAGATTTCCTCCGGAAGGTCAAAGACCTATGCGTTCTGGTCAACGACCACTTGGTCCTGGGCAAAGATTACAACCCCCAAATCAGCAACCTCCCGGACAACGAAGCCATGTATTAAGTATTTTTAATCAAATGGTTATTGCTTGGTTAGTAGTTGGGTTTAACGATGCAATTAAAGTAACCAATAAATGGTTTGTCGATGAGCAGAAAAAGCGTGAGTTGGAAAAAGAACATTTGAAATCGGAATTGGCATTTTTGCAAAATCAGATTAGTCCTCATTTCTTTATGAATACATTAAATAATATTCATGCACAGATTGATATTAATACGAAAGAAGCACAAGGCTCAATTGTTACACTTTCGAAGATGATGCGTTATTTATTGTATGAATCAGATCAAGGTAAAACAAGTCTGAAAAAAGAAATTGAGTTTTTAAAAAGTTATGTAGATCTAATGAAATTAAGAGTTGACGAAAGTGTTAATATCGATCTGGAAATTTCAGTTATTGATGAAGATATTAAATTGCATCCCTTCTTGTTTATATCTTTTGTCGAAAACGCATTTAAACATGGAATAAGTTATAACGAACAATCATTTATTAAAATTGAATTAAAGCAAAATTCAGAATTTATTGAATTCAGTTGTGTGAATAGTTTGTCGGTGCAAAATAAGATTACTAATCCATATTCGGGTGTAGGACTGGAGAACATTAAAAAAAGATTAAATCTTTTATACAATAGCAATTATCAACTCGACATTAATGAGTTGGATTCTGAGTTTAAAGCTTATCTTAAAATTCCAACTTATGATAATTAAATGCATTACAATAGACGACGAACCCCTAGCGTTAAAACAGATTTCAGGATTTGTTGAGAAAACTCCATATTTCGAATTAGTAGCATCATGCAAAAGTGCATTTGAAGCAATGGATGTTTTATCTAAAGAAAAAGTTGATTTAATGTTTGTCGATATTCAAATGCCCGACCTTACAGGAATTGATTTTGTGAAATCATTAAATAACGAACAACGAATTATATTTACTACAGCATATCAGGAATATGCACTGGAAGGATTTAAGGTTAATGCTTTGGATTATATTCTAAAACCTTTTGGTTACGACGAATTCCTAAAAGCTGCTAACAAAGCATTATCCCATTTCGATTTACTTAAGAAAGCAACAGTTCAGAATGATTCAAAAGATGATTATTTATTTGTTAAATCAGAATACAAAATAAAACGAATAAACTTAAACGATATTCAATATATCGAAGGTCTGCGCGAGTATGTGAAAATTGTATTAAAAGACGAAGAACCGGTATTGAGTTTAATGAGCTTAAAATCGCTCGAAGAAAAATTACCTCAGCAGCGTTTTATGCGTGTTCATCGTTCGTTTATTGTAAATCTCGACGAAGTTCAAACCATAGAGCGTAGTCGTATAATTTTTGGAAAGGCCTACATCCCAGTTAGTGAGCAGTATAAAGATAAGTTTCATGATTTTCTGGAAAAAAAATTTTTATAAAAATTTGTGATTTTCGCAAACATTTTCTAACTTTTACGTATATAGGAAATATATAATCTATATATCGATTTTATGAATTCATTAAAAATAGAAGCAACAACTTTTACTCCCGAAATTAATTTCGATATTACAAATAATACTTTAAGCTTTTTAAAAGTTTCCAAACCTGGCAATGCCATTGATTTTTACAAACCAGTTTTTGAATTTATTGATAATTTCGAAAAATCAAAAGTAAAATCGAAAATTGCAAAAGAACTGGTTATCGATTTTAACTTCGACTATTTTAATACAGCCACAGCCAAAATTATTTACGAATTACTAGAGAAATTTAAAAATATTCAGGAGCAAGGAGTTAATGTAATCATAAACTGGTATTATCATCCTGAAGACGATGATTTGCTTGAAGAAGGCGAAATTATGTCGGAATCTCTGGATTTGCCTTTTAATTATAAAATACTGGAAGAATAATTTGCCCTGGAAACGTATCATTTATTATTCATTACCTACCATTCATACTAAAATAAGCATGTTATGAAAAAACTTGTGGTTTTTGTAAACATTTTCTAACTTTTGCGTATATGGGAAATACCTGAACTTACATTTATTTTCATGAATTCATTAAAAATTGAATCAACAACTTTTACTCCCGAAATTAATTTCGATATTGCGAATAATACCTTAAGCTTTCTAAAAGTTTCTAAACCAGCCAATGCTATTGATTTTTACGGACCTGTTTTTGAATTTATTGATAATTTCGACTATTTTAACACAGCTACTGCCAAAATTATTTATGAGCTATTGGCTAGATTCAAAAAGATACAAAAGCAGGGTGTCAACATAATTATAAACTGGTATTATCATCCCGATGACGAAGACCAGTTAGAAGAAGGTCAAATTATGTCTGAAGCTTTGGATTTGCCATTTCAATATATTCCTCTTGAAGAAGATAATATAATAGAATAATAGATTCGTAATTACAACAGAATTTCTTGTATGAAACAAAAAATAGCACAGGCTTACACGCCTGTGTTTTGTTTTTGGTAACACTGGTTTTATTGGTTTTGCAATAACATAATAACATTTAAGATATTTTAACACTTTTTGATGCAACCGGGCACGCATTTTGAACGTCTTTATATAAAAGATGAAATAATTGCTTTTAAAATTATTAAACAGGGTTTATACAAAAAAAGTAATCTTATATATGAACAGAAGAGAAAGCAAAAGTTGAATTTAAAATGCAAGATTATGAAAACAATAGATAGAGAAATATTATCGCTTAAGAAGTTTGATAATAAAGTTACAGTTACATTAAGGCATTCCGATAGATTGAATGTTTTAAATTCAGAGCAAGTTGAAGGTGAATTATTACAACTATTGCACCATGGAGAAAAAACAATTTTATTTGATTTCTCTGATATGAAATTTATAGACAGCTCAGGATTTCATGCACTATTGTCAGTTCATATCGACGCTAAACTTAAAGATGTTAAGTTTATTATTGTGAATTCAAATGTAGAAATATTCGATTTATTTAGGCTGGTAGATCTCGACAATATTTTTGATATAAGAAGCAAGTCAGAATTTATTCACAAAGATTTTAAAAAAGCATCATAGGATTAATATACTCTATATATCACAAGCTTGTAGCCTGTGCCTTTGTTTAAGTAGGATGCAAACTACCAAAAACAAATTTAAAGGATTACCAATAATACAAAAGGGAGCTAATTGCTCCCTTTTTTACCTTTTATAGCGCAAGCGTCTTCGCTTGTGCTAAATGTAATATCATTTATCCTTTATTTCTCAAAGCGTCTTCGCATGTGCTTTTTTTAAGTCATTATACGCTTCACTCATGAGAAAACTTTGAGCTTGGCAAAAATCGCCCCCTTATAGCACAAGCAAGGACGCTGGTGCTTTTGTTTAATGTTAAATTACTTAATGTTTGTCAAATAATTCGAAATAAGGGGTCACCTTTTTAAATTTTCGGAATAAATAGGTGAAGGGATATTAATTTCCTTGTTAAAATATTCATCAAATATTATGAATAATTAGTATGCTTTGATTTATTTCTGGTAAAAATTTGTTTTAAACTAAACTCACCATGAAATTTTCATTTTTTGAAGAGTTTATACGATTACTTTTACTTCAATGTGATAAAAAACCTGAATCATTTGTTGCATTTTTTGATCATTCTGATTTTCTGATTGGATATTATTATAGTTGCTCCGAAAATATATTTACTCATGTAAGCAGTTCTTTTCAGAAAATTCTAGGATACCATCAGAATAATATTCTTTGCAATGATAATTTTTACTCAAATATCATTCATCCGCATGATGAACAAAATCTGAAAGATTCTTTGAAAATCACCACGGTTTCAGATTCTCATCTTAGTCATTTTTCTAATTATTGCAATGTTTATCGGACAAAATGCAGGGCAAGACATATTAAAGGCTACTGGAAATATTTTATTATTTTCTCAGTTGATTGCTGGAATCTTAAGACAAACTCTACAGACAGGATAGGTTTATTTGCAGTTGAACATGTAAAGCATTATTATCCGCTAATTTCCAAAGATAAAGACTCTATTCAATTACGTAAATCCAAATCTAAAATAAATTCAGATTCGCAAGAATTAATTAAATATAATAATATAATCACTCCTCGCGAATCTGAAATATTGGAGTTAATCAGTGAAGGAATGATAGCTAAAGAAATAGCAAAAAAACTAAATATCAGTTTGTCTACAGTAATCAGCCATCGAAAAAATCTCATATCAAAATTTGAGGTACATAATACAGCAGAGCTTATAAATACAGCTACGAAACTTATGTTAGTTTGAGGAATATAATAAAGCGCTAAACTTCAGTAAAATCCCCATAAATTATGATTGAATTTAAATTTAAGTCTTTAGAACTTACTTAGGTAATATTCTTGTGGATAGCTTAAGCATCTAAATCGATGGGACTGACAGAGCGGAGCTGTGTAAAGAAAATAGCAATTGAGGAGTTACTGAAAAAAGGATGAAGGGCCTAGGTATACATGAAAAATGGCTATTAAACCGGAAGTGATCAGACCTGTTTAAACTTACCTCTATTCAGAAATGGAGTGAGCCGAAAAACAAGTCTCTATGTTAATTTGATTTACTAACTAATTTTAATGAATGGAGGAAAAAACATGGCTTTTTATCTTGCAACAAAGTATAGTGTATATTTAGGGAAGTTGAAAATTCTTGCTGATGATGAGATTGTAAATATTGTAGCTGGTATTCGATGTAGCGGTGAACATGCACTATTAGATATTGGCTTTATTGCTGAAGGGGAGTCCCTTCCAAATAATGTCTCACACCCCTTTAACACAGCTTTCCGTCCAATATCAGAATATTTTTATTATTTAGATATTTTAAGAAACGAAAAACCGGTATATATAGTGATCGATAAAAATGATCCTAGTCTACATGCAATAAAAACGCAAAATGAGCCCATAGGAGTGGGTGAAAATCGTTTCTAACAGGATTGAAAACATTCTTTTGAACGTAACTTTCTCCTATTATGACAAATGTGAAAGGCATTCAATTGAAACTACTGTATCACTCAAAATAACTTCTTAATAATTCCAGTTTTAAGGAATTTGGTTCTCCATTTATTGGAGGGATATTATTTAAAAGAAAAGATTATCAATTAAATTCAATAAAATAAAGGAGGAAATTGAAATGGCAAAACCTAAGGAAAAAATGATTGATCTTAAGGTCACTTTTGTTGATCTAAAGGACGATGAGAAAGCACCGCAAATTGCGGTCTACCAGCTTGATGTCGGTGGACATCCTGTTAAGAAACTTGGTGGCTACAAAGACAAGAAATTAAAGATTGATTTTAGCAATGTCAAATTGATTGCATTCGGACCTGATATTGACGATTTCAAAACGCTTCCCAAGAAGAGTCTGGCAAGTTATCGGGTAGAGCAAAACATCGAACTTTGGCGGAAACAAGGAATTGTGTTACCACGCAATATTTGGGATTGTTTTTATTATCATTATGTCTGTGTTAATGGAACTGTACGTAAGTGCCGCCCATGGTACTGGGAACTGATAGGTGATAATAGATTCGCGCCTATGTATGAGCTGGCACAAGTGGCGCGTATCATGCCAATTTCAGCAGAAATGCAGCCTCATATTGGATTTCCCTATAAATGTTTGCCAATGTGTGATGGAATTATTGAGATATATGAACGCGAATGCTGCTGTCATCACATTCATATTCAAACATTACTTGATCGATTGCGAGAACTCTTAGAAGTTCTGCCGATTCCTATACCTGATCCACCTTGGGATCCAATCCCGGGACCCGATCCTGAACCTTTCACACCACTATTGATGCGTGCCAAAGTGCGTGATATACAGCGACGTAAAGTACCTCTCGATTTTGCTGCGATCCCATCAGAGAACCTCTTTAATGATTACCTTACATTAAGGACCATGAGTGCCGATGCAGCTCGCTTGTACATACTCGAACGTCCTTATTTGCGTACAATAATTTGTCACTGTACGGTGCGCAAAGTCGGTCAAACTCCGATTAAACCTGGTGGTAAATTTGATTTCTGTTATAGGCACATACATTATTATCCCCATTATCCCTTGCATTATGGACACTGTTTTACTACCTATGCTTACAAGGTTAAACAATTGATCAATGGAGTTTTAACTACAGTTTATGATGGTCTGGCAGCGCATGAGTATTTCTCAGCTTGTGGATCAGCAGATATCAAAACTTACAACCCACTAGCTATAGTGTGCGCTGATGGCCCGGGTGATCCGCCTCCAAATGAGGGTAATTCGTTTGTTATGCTAGAGCACATAGGTAAACATGGCACATTCCATTTTAATTTTCCAAATCAAAATGGAGAAACTCAAGTTGAAACATTAGATCCAAATGATGGTACATACACGACAAATGATGCACCCGACTGCCCTTGGGGTGGTGCATTGAGATTACGCTTATGGTTCTCCCCTGAATTAAAGGATATTGTACATTATTATAGGTTAAAGGTCTTTGCAGTTAATGAAGCAGGTTCACCTGTTGGTCTACCAGTTTTATTAAATAATACGGTTACATGGGACAAGCTTAAGGACATTCCGGGCGACTTGATTCGCGTTCCTGAGACACTCGGGCCAGTATCCGTTGGTGCTCAGAATAATTTATTTAAAGTTCCATACTGGAGTTCACCAAACCATCGTTACATGAGTGGACAGTGCCATCAAATATGGGACACAACACATCCACAGTTTACTGATGGGAAATATATGTTGGTTATCGAGGTCTTTAATTCAGCAGGAAATCGCATAATGCCGAATGGTGCAACAGGATCAGAAACAGAGCAAAATTTCCAGTTCCGTCGATGGGTTTCAGCCGTAGATACTGATCCGGTACCTTTTGCTGATATGGCTCATATTTTTTGGATTGATAATACACCCGTGGCCGGAGATATTGTTGATTTGCGTAAAAACAATTCTTCAAATGATGAAGAATGTCAGTTTATGACCGGTAATAGGAATCATAAATTTGCAATAGGCTTCCGTGCCTTTCATGAAAATGGGGTTGAACATGACGGCAATGGCGACAACAATTCTTTCATGTGGCAATACAGCATAAAATGGCAGCGTGGTTTGAACGGTGCTGTAGGAGCGCTTTCGCCACCAACTGGAGATACCTACCACACTGATGTGGGCGAAACAGGAGAAGCAGTAACCTCCGGTAGCGAGACTTTTGAGAACATGTTAACAAATACTGCTACAGGTGAGGTACTATCGAAATGCACTTTTAGCGTTACACTGCGCGTGCATGCGAAGCACTTTACAGGCATTTCACGAATTCAAAGCTACGACTACAGAGAAACTGCATCGTTTGCATTGGAGATCACATAAAAGGTAAAGAAAAAAAGAAACGTATTTCTTGTATTGTAATCCATACTTAAGCTCTCACAAGTAAATTATTTAGAAAAGAAATAATAACTAAATAAAATTAGTCAACAAATGAAAAGATTTTCAAAATTAATCTTCAAGATTTCAGCTCTTATTATTGTAGTAGTAATAAGCTTAGGACTCTGTCTTACTCCTTTTGAGGAAGGGAATTGGTCTAATATTGATCCTGATACTCGAGGAATTACAAGAGTAAATGTCAGGTTTATATGTCAAGATCAGATTCTTAATGGACAACTATATCCTCCGGGACCGCCTTTTTATATACATATTTATGGTAAATGTCATCCAACAGATTGCGACTGGGGTGAGGTAGGTGCCCAGCAAGCCGGTGAATTTGTTTATGCAACTTATGATCAGGGATTTGCAAAAAGATATGTTTACATAAAAAAGTCTAAATATCGACCAAATACACTTTGGATGTATATGTATACAGATTTTACTGATCCGAATAGAGAGGATTATTCAATGCAGCAATGGTTTCGTAAATAACTAAGCTCAAAATATTATGAATCGAAACATAATAATAATGATAATAATGTTAAGCTTGTTTTCGTGTACTAAAAGAGATGGCACGAAAAGCTTAATGGAAATTGATAATGATCCATCAGGAGAATACATTGAAGTACAGGATTTGAGAGGTGAAAAAATTCCACTTGATGAGTTTCTTATGGTAAGGAAAGATTCGGTGTACTATATGACTGATATGGATATCAATAAAGATAAGTTAAAAGAATCTAAGACTTTTAGATATGTTGAAAGTGATAAACTGATGAAAATTCCGGAAGAACTTGAACCAAATTAATTTTTGAGGATCGATATTCAATAATTGGTTTAAGATTAAAAGGGCTCTTTTGAGTATAAAAAATGCAGTTTAGGTAAGAAGGTAAGTAGGTTTTTGAAATTATTTTATTGCATTAATAGCAATTTCTTGTGATTCTTTTAAAATTTCTTAATCAATGGGTTCTACATAGATTTTAGTAGTTTCTAAATCTCATATTGGCGCAAGTGATTTTACTTGCGCCTTTTTTTCACCCTATAGTGCAAGCCACCTCGCTTGTGCTTTTTCTTGTCACACTGAGCAATGTCCCCTATAGCGCAAGCGTATTCGCTTGTTCCTTCTTTTTAGTCATTACTCGCTTCGCTCCCCGATAAAATCGGGGCAAGCTATGAGAGAGTTCTGAGCATAGCGAAGAATCTATATTGTTGTTCTCATTTATTGCAAGCCCAATTTAGCGCAAGCGTCCTCGCTTGTACCTTAGTGTCATGCTGAGCCTGTCGAAGTATGAACACCCCAATTACCAATTTAGCGCAAGCGTCTTCGCTTGTGCTTTTATTGTCACACTGTCCCGATAGCTATCGGGAGTCGAAGGGAGTCGAAGGATGTCGAAGTGTAGACACGAAAAATGAAGAATTCCATTTATAGTATAATTAAAGATAAAAAAGTTTTAATTTATTTATTATGAGAGTTTTGTAGTTTCAAATTTTATTACTAATTTCACTTTTAACACTTTCCTCCTGTTATATTTAAACGGGATAAGAACGGACATATTTGAATAGTTAAATGGAGCAAATGTTTCATACTAAAACAAATATGTCATGAAAAAACTTGTTATTTTATCTTTATTGTCGATTACCTCCATTTTTTGTTTTTCTCAAAATGCATATTATGATGCAATTGAAATTGTGGAAAATAAGTTCAACCTCGAAATGGATATTGCTGAACTTCAAAAGCATTGTATTCTAATTTCTGACCGTGAAGGTCTTAAGAATTTTTAAAAAACCCATTTAATTAATAATAAAGCAAAAAGTATGAAAAAGAGAACTACTCAACTTAAAAAAAAGCATTTTTTTGTTGTAAAATCGTTGTTGCTTCTTCTAATTGTTAGTCTCGCAACAAGTAATTATTCAAATGCGCAAAAATACAAAGGCGTGAAGTATGAAATATTGAAAGAGTCTCCCGTGTATTTTGCAAAAACAAAAAAAATAAGGAGAAACATAATAATTATTAGAAACAAAACAGGAGATAAAATTTTGTATACCAACCACTATAATAAAGTTTTTACAGAGAACGAAGGAAATACTATTCAAAATAAAAAAGTACCAATAAAGAACTGGAGAAAGGAAAAATTTAAATTTACTGTTGATCACATTGATTTTATAATCTGTTATCCCCAAAAAAATGATACTAATAAACATTTTAAAATTGAACCCAATAACATTGCGCAAAAGCTTTTGGTAAACTCCCAATGTTATAACACTATAATACCAGCGCAAAATTGTGTGCCAAAATACAATATTCTTTACGACATTGGTAATGACCAAATTTCGTATTACAAAAATGGTATATACAAAAAAAGAATAAACCCATATGTAAATTCCATTTTAAGATTTACTTATATAAATTACAATTCGCTAAGCGATAGCATAACACTTAAAGCCGAATTTATTGATCGAAACCTCGAAGACGAAGAGCTTTTTGCAAATATCATAAAAGAGGGTTTGGAAAAACCTGATGAAGACGAGCTTGAAGATGTTGCAGGTACAGTTGCAGGTGTAGAGGGAGTTGATGCGGAAGGTAAAAGGGTAATCCCTGTTATTTTTAATTGTCCGAGTCTTCTGGAATATTTGAAAGATGACGTGTCAGATAAAAAAGTTGAGAAAATAGAAAAGGAGCTAATACTTTTTATAAATAAGGGTGTATTTAACAATATTGATAGTTTAACTAATTATATTAAGACTTGCAAGGATTTAACTGAAGGACAGTCGGATACATTATTTTCAATACTCGAAAAACTAAACCGTAAAAAACTTTCCGAAAGTATCGATAGTTTAAATGCTTTTCACACGCGAATACAAATAGAAACAGGAGCTGTCGATGAAAAACAATCGAATTTATCAGAAATATGTAAAAATTTAAATATCTCCATGAAATCGGTTGATACTGATATTTTAAAATTATACAAAGGCGATAATTTAAATTTTAAAAAGAAGTTTTTAGAGGCTTATAAACAGGTGTATAATTACAATCCTCCATTGTATAATTGGTTGCAAATAAAAAACAACGATATAGTTAAACTTAATTTCGAGTATTATAGCAATAAAAGAAAGAAAAGTGCACACGAACTGGAGCTATTTACCAGCGGAGGTTTAAAAATAGATTTTAGTACAGGTTTTGTTGTTCATGGGCTTATCGATGAAAATTACTTATTAAAAGATTCGGTTCACTTTAGAGATAATGAAGCCAATATTTACAGCGTGCGTCCGAACGATACAATCACGGTTACCGAAGTACACCAAAATGTTATAAAAAATGATCCTTCAGGCGATTTTAACTATGCTTTTTCGGTAATGTCGCATTTGTATTTTAGAACCGGAACCCGCGTTAATATTGGATTAACTACAGGATTTACAACTAATTTACAATCCGACTTTCGTTTTCTTGCGGGTGCTAGTCTTTTGTTAGGGAGTGAAAAGCGCTGGGTAATATCTGGTGGTGTTATTTGCGGAGAACGTACAGTGCTTTCCGACGGTTTCGAGGTAGGCGATGTTTATTCTGCCGATAATAATACACCACCTACAAAACAAAAAATGGACTATAATTTGTTTTTTGGTATTAGTTATAATTTAGGAGGAGTAAAGCTTTCTAAGTAAGTTTTTAGTATTAAAATGCATACCGGTTTGGTTTTACTTTAACCGTAGATATACCGATTTTTAATCTATATGTTAAAGAGTAATTCAAGATCGTTTGTAAAGCTAACAGTGATAATTATTGCGTATTTTTATTAGAGTATGGCCATACGTATACCGAGTATTGATTTTAATAATATGTATTAAGTATCCATTGAGCTCTTATGGCTGAAGGGGTCTCATCTTCCTGATCATATTCTATTACATTATTTAAGTCGTCAATAGCTTCATTTTTGCGGTTTAATAATATTAAACATTCAGCTCTGTTAAGTAATGCATGAACGTAATGTTCCTCATTTTGAATAGACATATTAAAACGTAGTAAAGCTTCCTCATTTCTATTTAATGACATTAGAGATGATCCTACTGCATTGTGAAAATATGAATCGTAAGGATTAAGTAGTATCAAAGCTTCAAAAAATAGTTTTGAACCAATATATTCTTCTTGTAAATAAAGCTCATATCCAAACTCAGCTATAGAACGAGATACTGCAAATGTCATCATTAACTGTTTTCCTAGAAGCAGGTCGCCTCGCTCTGCTCTATCAAATTCATCAGATGTAATTTCTCCATCAACAAAACACAAATTTATTAAAGCTCTAGGTATATATGATCCACTAATTATTTCATCTCTATGAGTTGCTAAACATGACATAACTTCTTCTAAACTTTTTGTTCTTGCTATAATTGATTCACTATGATCGCCTAAATTCCCATTCCCACTTGAATTTACCATTTCAACTAATTCAGGAGAAATTTCGGTACTCCATAAATTATTTTCTTTGCAAGCTTGCCTAAATGCTAGTTGAGTACTACCATCGTTTCTTTTTAGTAAAGTTGAGTAATTATAGCAATTGTAACTAATTTCTGATGTAATCCACATTAGAAATGTACCTTCTGAATCTGACTCTTGGTATGTATTATTCATATCTCTTGATTCGAGAATATTTGCAATAAATTCTTTGTGCCTATTGATAGGATCATCGCTTCCTGATTCTATTAAAAATTCATCAATAGTACTTAAAGCTATGGCTGATTGACCGTGAGGTTGAATGTAATATTCTGAACCACCAGATGTTGAGGCATATTCTTCGGTCGTATAAGTTGTTGATGGACCGCTTACCTGATTTTCAAATTCAATTTTGAATTCACTGAATTCAACTTTTTTAATACCCTTCTTAGTAATAAGTGAATATGCAACAAAAATTAAGACAATTATTACAATAGCTCCCCACTTGAAATTAGTAGGATTTATTTTAATTCCCATAATCGTTTCATTTAGTTTATACAAATTTACAATATATATACCTGAAGGTCAATAGCATAAATTTAAGGAGATTATTTGGTGTTAATTCGGGCACATGTTCTACATTACTTTTAAATTATTACAATACAATTAAAGACAAAACATAAGACACTTTTAAAAGGTGTGTCAAGAGCGTGGGAGGTGCAGAGCTGAACGTATTGCTTATTTGATACTAAATGTTTACAGTACCTTTTAAGAAAACCTCAGCATATATGCAGTAATATTTTAAATAGAAAAATTTGAAAATGAAAAATAATCAAACTATTCCAAAACTCGCATTTTAAAGATGGGATGCGGTGTTTACGTAGGTTATTTCATATAGTTTGTTTAGGTATTTGACATTACAAAGCTCTGATTACGCCAGCATGTTTAAACAATCCAAAAATATTTTCCCTGTGATATTTTAAAAAGGTTGGTTCTGGTTTAAAGAAATCTTCGATAGGTAAATTGATCTTTTGTTTATCAAATCTATTCAAAAGAGAATTTTTAACATCCTTATGTACATCAATTGTATAATCTTCATTTATTGCAAACATACCTCTGTCAAAAGCCCAATGCATATCTCTTGACATTGCAATGCCATTGCATGGAAGAAATGAGCCAGAATGAGCTTTAGGCCTTATATGTGCTGCTTCAAGATTTATTAATTTATCATAAAATATTGCTTCATTTGTAATGGCACATTTATTTTGATAACCAAGCAATACGAAATCTCTGAAACTCACAGAATTAAATAAGTTAGCACCTTTCGTGCCTTCAATATCAGTTGATATCTCTTCTTTAATCTCTTCTTGTTTTTTCTTAACATCTTTTTTTACCTCTTCTGGAATTACGATAGAAGTAATAGACTCAACATTATTAGCTATTGTTTCTATAAAGGCAAGTTCTTCATTATATAATGCATGTCCTCCTTCTAATGGGGAAATATTAATAATTGTATTTAATACGTTATAATTTCTCTGATCTTTTCTTATTAAAATCATTTGATAAGTTGATATACTTTCTTCTCCTTCATATTTAGAAAAAACAACTATATCATCAGGTTTAAAATAAGAACGATTAGGATCAATCTTAGAATTTAAATATAGTCGATATTCGTTTCTTGGACTTTTAGCTAAACTGCCATGGAATTTGTCATTATGAAAAACATATGAACAATAAATTTTCTCATGATTTTCAGGCGATATAATGGGTAATATTATTGTGTCATTCAATTCAGTTTCACTTAAATGAGGAAAGAAATCTTCAGACTTCTTAGAAATAAGCATATATCTCCCTCTAGAGATACTTCCATCTGATTTTGGGCTACCTAGTTCTTGAAACCCAAGTTTTTTAATATAATATTTACTCATATAATTGTTTTAAACATGAAAGTCTATGTTGTAATTTGTAGCATCAATTCTTTGAATTGTAACAGTTGTTCTTCCATAATTATTTAAGTGATCCATAGTGATTATTTCATTATTTGCAACACCAATTCTTTGTCTCAAATATGCTCCCATTGTATTTTTATATGGATGTGAAGATATTTGTTTTGGATAATCATCTGTCCCGTTACCTTCAAATAAAACTTGCATTTCAGTCCTGTCATCCCAATGAAGAGTAATAATAGTCTGTTGTGGGCCTTTTTTGTCAAAAAGACCAGGATTTCTGCGTATTGTTTCTATATGAATTGGAATGTATGCATCAATAGGTGTAGTATGATTTTGAAGGTTTGACCCCCAATTTAATCCTGCAATTTCATGGACATTTCCGTTTGCGTCTAAGAGTGTGATGTCTGGCATAATTCTTCTTTTTTTATGTTATAATTTGAAAATAATTCATAAACAATTGAAGCTATTTGTTCTGAGAATACTGGAGGTACAGCATTACCAATCATTTTATATTGGTCTCCTCTTGAACCTAAAAATTCAAAATCATCATCAAAAGTTTGAATTCTGGCAGCTTCTCTAACTGTAATCGAACGAGCTTGTTTTGGGTCTGGATGAATGTGACGTAATCCATCTTTGTACAAATGAGCAGGAATGGTATTGCTTGGTCTATCTTCTCTAATTACATGGTATTTATGAAATTTAGAGTCTTTTCCGGTATGTTCTTTGTATAACTGAATAAGAGCTTGAGTACTTGTATATTTATTAGCTCCGCACTGGATATCATTAGCAAGTATTTCAAAAATCTTAACATCTCGTTTACTATGAAATCTTGGCTCATGATTTTTGGGTAATGGATTACCATTCAAACGTACAGTATGAGATTTTTTTATTTCATTTTCTTTAATCACCGGATAAATTTTTGGTAAATTTTCAAAAGCAGTTTTAGCATTAGTTGGATAAGGTTGTTTTTTACTTCTCATTAAAGAATAGAAGGTTTTAATTTCTTGAGAACTAGTGTTACTTTTTTTTACACCATAAATAATTACCCTTTTTCGCTTTTGAGGAACTCCAAAATATGATGTATCAAATAGTGCATTGGATCTTAAATTATCAGTTATTTCATAATCGATCTCTATAAAGGCTTTTCTAACTCTGTCTATTATTGAAATTCCTCCAGGTTTCGCACTTAAAATACCTTCTACATTTTCAAATACGAAAGCTTGTGGTTTAAAATGGTTAACCATTTTTACGTAGCTTTCAAACAGAAAATTTCGATAATCATCTTGCATTCCATTTTTATCTCGTACTCTTCCAGCAATTGAATATGCCTGACAAGGAGGTCCTCCGACAATAATATCAACTTTCGAATTATTAATTACATTTACCAACCCTTCGCTGATTCCGAATTTGGAATCCTTATAACCATAAAGAAGTTCTTCTGTTCTTTGAATATCAAAATGAAGAATGTTGTTTTTAGACATATCATATCCCCATTTTCTTGCTAATCGATTCTTTAATGTATTGACCGTCGGAAATTCCCAATCAACAGCCGCTAAAGTATTATACTTTCTTGTTTTAAGGAAGCCATCTGTTAATCCTCCACAACCAGCAAATAAGTCAATTACATTAATCTTCATTTTATTAAATATTTTTTAAGTTGTTCAGCTAAAACCTTTCCTAAGAGAGGAGGAACTGCATTTCCAACTTGCCTATTTTGTTCTGTTTTGCTACCTAAAAAGACAAAATCATCAGGAAAAGATTGAAGTCTTGCATTTTCTCTTACTGAAGGAACCCTATTCCATTTATAGTGAAAATGATTTCTGTGCCCTGTATCTATTGTTTTAGAAGGTCTTTCACTATGATATCGCGTCCAAGCTTCATTAAATTTTCTTGAATCGCCAACACCTGGAGGTAAATCCTTATGATTTCCCCCTTCAGGTACTTGGGAAATAACATTAATTACATGGTTAGTATGTTTTGTTCCAACATGATTGAAAATAACTTTGTTGCCATTTCTCATCATTTTTTGATAATTACTTAATGGCTTCTTGTCGTAATTTAATTCATTAGCTCCTAAATCATTTTCTAGATCTGGTAAATCGTCAATCGCGGCTTTACATCCGATGTAAGTTTCAGAAGTAAATTGTTTTTCAGGGAATTCGAATACTCCTAAGTCTTTTCTTAATGCTACAAAAAATACTCTTTTTCTAATTTGGGGAACACCATAATCAGGAGCAAATAATAATTGAGGATTACAAGAATATCCATGTTCTTCACAAAGCTCTATTATCTCTTTTTTTGCTTTTCCATTGTATAGTTTTAATAAACCGGGAACATTTTCAATAATGATAGCTTTGGGATTAACTCTTTTTGCTAATCGAAACATTGCATTAAAAAGAGTGTTCCGTTCATCATTTTCATTTCTTGTTCCGGTCAATGAAAATCCTTGACAAGGAGGTCCTCCAATTATTACATCAATTTCATTTCCTGCTGTTGATTCCACAATTTTATTAATTGCCTCATCATTGTGTAAGTCAAGATTTAGTGTCTTCGAATTATCATGGTTTCTAGCAAATGTTTTTAAGGCTATTTCTGTATTATCTACACCTAATAGAACATGGAAGCCAGCTTGTTGAAAGCCATATGAAAATCCTCCACATCCTGAAAATAAATCTATAGCTGTTAATTTCTTATTCATTTTCAAATCCTAATTTTCCTTGTATTAAGGAGTTTTCTTTTATATATTTTATTTTTTCTTCTGCAACTTTTAATATAGTCTCGCAATTATTCTCTTGATATAAAATTTTTGCAACTTGATCGCTATAAAAATTTGTCAGAAAATCTTTTTCTTCTATATTGAAAAAATTGGCTGCTTTAATAACCAGTTCTCTATTAGCATCTCGTTCACCTCTTTCAATTTTACTTAGAATTGATGTATCAATATCTAAATAAGCTGCAACCTTTCTTAGAGGGAGATCCCGTTCAATACGTAAGTCTCTTATTTTCTCACCAAAATATTCCATCATGAACAATCCTTTTGGACAAATTTAGACAATTGATTTAATCAAATCAAATATTTTATTTAGTTTATGTTCACAATTATGCTTTATTTCACATTCCCAAATTGTAATAACTTGCCAATCAAGCTGTATCAGAAGTTTTATTGCATTTTTATCGCGGAGTTTTGTTCTGTTAATTTTTTCTAGCCACCATTCAGTTCTGGTTTTTGGAACTACAAAGTACTTGCAATTTTCATGACCATGCCAAAAGCAGCCATTTATGAATATAACAGTTTTATATTTTGGTAAAACGATATCAGGTTTCCCAGGTAGATTTTTTGCATTTAGTCGATAACGAAATCCATTTGCATGCAGAAATTTCCTGATTATTAGTTCAGGTTTTGTATTTCTACTTTTTATTCTAGACATATTATAACTGCGAGTCTCTTTGTCGTGCGTATCAGTCATTTAGCTTTACATTATAGAATAAGTAAATTTAAGCTTTTATGTTAATCTATACTATCATTTAATCATTTGAATATATTCGTTATTTTTGATAAGTTATATTTCCAGATAAGCGTAGCCCCGCTCGCGCGGACATACTGTCCGTGTGGTTAATTAAATGCAGAAAAAAATCTAAACTTGAATAAATGATTAACGAACAAGAGAAAAATTCAAAAAGCATAAGAAAACTATGTTGGTTTTTTATTGTAACCGGAATAATTGAAGTTTTTTATTTTGTGTTTATTACGCATAATATTCTTGCAATTATGCCCGGTTTAATAACCATTTTTCCTGCTTATTTTACACTAAACAAAAACACAATAAGAAGAAGATACTTTGTCGGAATATGGCCTTTAATAAAATTTAATCCTGTTGGTGTCGCCATAATTGCTTTTTTATTGGGTGATTTTTTTGCTAATGCTCCATATAATTATAGCTCTGTAATATTTCCAACATTATTCATAATATTCTTACCCATAGGTCTTTTGTCGCTTATTCTCGGAATTATATTAATTGTAAAAATTTCAAGACATAACAAATATCTGAATTTAAATAAGTAAAAATAATAAGCCTGACTTGTAGCAAAAGTAAACCTATACTTTTGTGTAAGCGTTTAAATTTTAAGTATACAATAAAAAATATTTTGTACAGGCGAATAGTTCCCTGAGTTATTTTATTTCACTCTCTAATGCTTATATTTGTGTTTCATACAAAAATCTTAAGAAATTATTCTTATGTCCGATTGTCCTTGCTGTTCAGTAAAAAACTATAGTGAATGTTGCGAAGCTATCATAAAAAATGAATCGGCTCCAACGGCTTTAAGCCTTATGCGATCGAGATATACTGCATATAATGTACTTAAAAACCTCGCTTTTGCAGCATAGAAGGAATAATTGAGATGATTTATCGTTAAAATTAGCGTTAAATAGGTAGTATAGCTACCTATAATAAGGCATATTTAACTAAAAATGGTAAGTTTCGGATAAATAGATTAGGTATATATATTGAAAAATGTCTGGTTATTACTGGAATAAACCAGACAAATTACTATATTTGTATCAAAATTTATTACAATGAAAGTATCTGAATATGTATTGGATAAGGTGAATAGATTTCAAGTAGGGTATGTTTTTACCTATACTGATTTTAATCTGCCAGTGAATAATACCGATGCTGTGATGAAAGCATTGAATAGAATGGTTAAGTCAGGTAAAATCAGGAAGCTTTCAAAAGGGAAATTTTATAAACCAAAAAAATCGCAGTTTGGCGAGTTAAAACCAGATGTTTATCAAGTTGTAAAGGATTTATTAGAAAAGGATGGTAAGCTTATTGGATATATTACCGGTTATTCCATATATTCTAAATTGGGTTTAACTACACAAATCTATAATACTATTCAAATTGGTGTTAAGCGTGAGAAAAAAGCAACAAAAAGGGGAATGTATAAGATTAAATTTATAAAACAGCCCAATACAATTACTAAAGAAAGCATTCCATTATTAAGAATTTTAGATAGTATACGAAATATTAAAAAAATTCCTGACACAACAGTCGAAAAAACATGTATTAGGTTAAAAGCTATAATTAATGATTTAGAAAAAAGTGACCAGGAATTATTAATGAAACTAGCACTAAAATATAATCCGGCAACTAAAACATTAGTTGGAGCTATAATTGAAAATGTAAATAGTGAATTAGATACAGAAATTATTTATAAAACATTAAATCTGGCTACCAGCTACAGCTTTAAAATCACAGAAAAAACATTACCTAACAAGCAAAAATGGTTTATTAAATGATATTACACGAAAACAAAAGAGAATTTACAGAAGCTATTCAAGCAGCAAGTGATCACTTTAATATACCCCCTGTTTTCATTGAAAAGGATTATTGGATAACAAGAGTCTTAAAGGATTTGTCGAAGAGTAAATATGCAAATGAAATTGTATTCAAAGGTGGAACATCTTTAACCAAAGCATATAAATTAATACAACGTTTTTCGGAAGATGTTGATATCGCTGTTTTAAACGCTTCATTGATGTCAGGCAATCAAGTTAAAACATTAATAAGAAATGTCGAAAAAGATATTTCTAAAGATTTAACAGAAATTGAAGTTTCAGGCGTAACGAGTAAGTTTTCTAAATTTAGGAAAAGTGTATTTACGTACCCACTCACTGGAAACTTCAAATTTAGTGCAGGAATATCGGATAAATTGATAATTGAAGTTAATTCCTTTGCAAATCCATTTCCTTATCATAAACTAGAAATAAAAAGTTTCATTACTGAATTTTTGGAGCTAACAGATTCAAAAGATCTCATCAAGAAATATGACTTGGAATCATTTACTTTAAATGTGTTGGATAAAAAGCAAACCTTGCTTGAAAAAATAGTTTCATTAATACGTTTCTCTTTTGATGAAAATGTCAACGAGAGTATTGCAAGTAAAATAAGACATTTTTATGATATTCATTTTCTTCTAACAAATGAAGAATGTGCAAAATACATTCAGTCTGATAAATTTAAAGAAGATTTCAAAGAACTAGTGCTTCATGATAAATTAGCATTTGATGAACCTGAAGGTTGGAAAGAAAAAGATATTGATGATTCTCCATTAATTAATGAGTTTAATAAGATCTGGGATAATGTCAAATCAAAATACACTAGTGAATTGACAGCATTATCCTATGAGATTATTCCGGAAGAAAAAGATGTAAAGAAATCATTTGAGAATGTTATTGAAATAATAAAGAAAGACTAAAATAGCGTATATTTTTTACAACTATTTTACACTTTTACAAAATCTTAAATTACGTAAACGGTTAAAATATAGTTGTATACAAAATTAAATTACTTTCTGTATCGGCAAGTAGTTCTTTGAGTTATTTTATTTCACTCCCTAATGCTTATATTTGTGTTTCATACAAAAATCTTAAGAAATTATTCTTATGTCCGATTGTCCTTGCTGTTCAGGAAAAAGCTATAGTGAATGTTGCGAAGCTATCATAAAAAACGAATCGGCTCCAACGGCCTTAAGCCTTATGCGATCGAGATATACTGCTTATAAAAACGAAGATGCAGAATACCTGTACAAAACAACGCATCCCAAAACAAGAGGCGAATACGAGCACAACGAAATAAAAGAATGGTCTAAAGAAAATACCTGGATAAAACTGAAAATTATTAGCCTTGAGCATGGTAATGTAAATGATACAAAGGGCATTGTAGAATTCAAAGCCTATTATCAGGATAAACACAGAAATGAGCAAATGCTTCATGAACGATCCACTTTTTTAAAAGAAAATAAGCAGTGGTTTTACCTCGATGGAATTAATAATCCACCCCGAATAAACTTAATGAAAAAGGTTTTAAGAAATGATCCTTGTCCATGTGGAAGTGGTAAGAAACAAAAAAATTGTTGCGGAAAAAGCAATTAATCTATGAAAGTTTGTATTGCAGAAAAACCCAGTGTAGCCAAAGAAATAGCACATGTAATTGGTGCTAATATACGTAAAGAAGGATATTTCGAAGGAAATGGATATCAGGTTACATGGACTTTTGGACATTTTTGTACGCTTTTACCTCCCGAAGATTATAATCCACAATGGAAAAAATGGAATCTCAATATGCTTCCTATGCTTCCCGATCGCTTCGAAACTAAGGTTATGAGCAATGGTGGTGTACGGAAACAGTTTAAAATAATCAAAACCCTTTTTAGCAAAGCAAGTCTCGTAATTAATTGTGGAGATGCTGGTCAGGAAGGCGAGCTAATTCAACGATGGGTTATTAAACAGGCGAATTATACCGGTCAGGTACAGAGACTTTGGATTTCGTCCTTAACAACAGAAGCTATCAGAGTAGGTTTTCAGAATCTTAAACCAGCAGAAGAGTTTGATAATCTGTATTATGCCGGCAGTTCGCGTGCAATAGGAGACTGGCTGTTAGGTATGAATGCCACAAGGCTGTATACTTTAAAATATGGTGGATTTAAGCAAGTTTTATCAATAGGAAGGGTTCAAACACCAACATTAGCCATGTTGGTGAACAGGCATTACGAAATAGAAAATTTTCAGGCCAAACCATATTGGGAACTTCAGACAAAATATCGCGAAACCATATTCAATAATACATCAGGAAAGTTTTTTACAAAAGAAGATGGCGAAAAGCTGTTAAATCAGGTTCGAGGAAAAGATCTTGTTATTACCGATATTGAAAAGAAGGATGGAAAGGAATATGCTCCCAAACTATTCGATCTTACAAGTATTCAGGTGTATTGTAACAATAAATTTGGTTTCACAGCCGAAGCAAGCTTGAAATTGGTACAGCGACTTTATGAGATGAAAGTAGTTTCTTATCCGAGAGTTGATACTAGCTTTTTACCGAACGATATGTATCCTAAAGTTCCGGGTATTCTTAAAGGACTTTCAAACTATGCTTCTTTCACTGAACCGATTCTGAAAGATACGATTCGAAAATCAACGAAAGTATTTAATGATAAAAAGGTTACAGATCACCATGCAATTATCCCAACCGGAGAGCAAAAGTCTTTAGGCTCAGACGAGAAAAAGGTGTGTGATATTATTGTCAGAAGATTTATTGCTGTTTTTTATCCCGATTGTAAAGTAGCCAAAACACAGGTTAATGCTAAGGTTGATGAAGTAAAGTTTGTTGCTACGGGAAAAGAAATCCTGGAAGAAGGCTGGCGCATAATTTTCAATAAAGAGAAAAAGGACGACGATGAAAAAGAAAATAGATATGATAGAGAAGAAAATATTCTTCCATCGTTTGAAAAAGGAGAACAAGGTGCGCACGAACCTTCTTTTCTGGAAAAAACAACCAAGCCACCAAATTATTACACCGAAGCATCTCTTCTTCGTGCTATGGAAACAGCCGGTAAACAAGTCGATGATGAAGAACTGCGTGACCTGATGAAAGCCAATGGTATTGGAAGACCATCAACCAGAGCCAATATTATTGAAACGCTTTTTAAAAGGAAATACACTCAAAGAAGAAAAAAACAGGTAATTCCTACTGAAATGGGGATTCAGCTTATTAATACGATACAAAATATCTTACTCAAATCTGCGGAACTAACAGGTCAGTGGGAAAAACAACTTAAAGAAATAGAACAGGGCGAATTTGGTGCTAAGGAATTTATCTATAACATGAAGAAAATGGTAAATGAATTGGTACATGAAGTTCGCAACGAAACTGGCAAGGCAAGATTAAGCAGCGCATCCGATTTAAAACCTAAAAAAGCAGCTTCCCAGAAAATTAAAACAGCAAATGATGGTACGAAATGTCCAAAATGTTCAAATGGGAAAATCGTAAAAGGCAAGAGCAGTTATGGTTGTGATCAGTGGAAATCAGGATGTGATCTAAGGCTTCCATTTACATTTATGGATAAAAAACTAACAGATAAGCAAATACAAAGTCTTGTTGAAAAGGGTAAAACTCCTGTGATTAAGGGATTTATCTTTGAGGGTGAAAAAACAGATGGAATTTTGAACTTAAATTCATCCTTTGAAATAGAATTTGAAAGCACCACAAAAACAAATCCTAAGAAGGAAAACAGCATGCCATCTTGTCCAAAATGTGGTATAGGAACAATTCTCAAGGGAAAAACCGCTTATGGCTGCAGTCGATGGGAGTCGGGCTGCGATTTTAGATTCTCGTTCGATGATATTAAATTAAAAGCGAATGGACGAGCACTTACCAAAGAACTCGTTTTAGAAATAATCAGGAGTTAAATCAGATAAACTTTTTCTCTTTTTAAAGCGCTTGTTTTTCAAAAAGATTATTTTTTTGCGCTCATTTTTATTGCATCGCACCTGTTTTTAGCGTATCTTGCGCTTATATTTTTTAAATTATGGCAAAAAGCACTTATTTTTCTCAGAATACACCTGTTTTTAATGGATTAAAAACACCAGAAGAAGGATTTATTGTTGGTTATGCAGCAGTTATTCAAAGTTTGGATTTGCAGATGCCAATTCCAAAACCAATTTCCTTAGTTTGCAACCAAAACAAAAAACACCAAAACGATGATTGGCAAGTATTGCCAAAAACTTATCTACCGGAAGATAATATAAAGGATACTGAAATAGTAGCACTTTATAAACATTTAGTATTTGCTCTTAAATACGAAGGGATTAATCTTATATTTTTTAAATTCTTAATAAAACATTACAACATCAACCAATTAATCAAATTGGTTGATATTGAACCTACCGGACAATATTCCCGTAGAATTTGGTTTTTAATTGAATGGTTAACAGGAACTCCTTTGCCTGGTAAAAAGGACTTATCAAAAAAAAGTTATGTGCCTTTATTGAATGATAAGATTCAGTTTGTAGTTAAAGGAATAAAATCACCTCGCCATTTAATTATTAATAATTTACCCGGCACACCTGATTTTTGTCCTTTAATCCGAAAAACACCGAAACTGGAACAATATATTTCTGAAAATCTGGCACAACAAAAAAACACGTTTCTGAAAGAAATCCACAAAGATATTTTACAACGCGCATCGGCTTTTTTATTATTAAAAGATTCCAAAGCATCTTTTAGTATTGAAGGGGAAAGTCCAAAAAATCAACGAGCGGTACGATGGGGTCAAGCTATTGGTCAAGCAGGCGTGAATGATTTAAGCAAAGAAGAATTGTTACGACTGCAACAAATTGTTATTGCTAATAGTCGTTTTGTCGATATGGGATTTCGACAAAAAGGCGGTTTTGTAGGGGAACACGATCGCACAACAGGAGAGCCAATTCCAGACCATATTTCGGCAAGCTGGAAGGATTTAGACCAACTTATTGGTGGTTTAATTGCTGCTTCCAAGTTGCTGGTTGAATCAGAAACTGATGCTGTTATTGCAGCTGCAATTATTGCTTTTGGCTTTGTTTTTATTCATCCTTTTGAAGATGGAAATGGTCGTATTCATCGTTACCTGATACATCATGTTTTGGCAAAAAAACAATTTTCACAACAGGGAATTATATTTCCTGTATCAGCTTCCATCCTAGACCATATTGACGATTACCGAAAGATTTTGGAATCATATTCACATCCATTACTGGATTATATAGAATGGAAAGAAACCAAAGACCATAATGTAGAAGTGCTCAATAAAACCTTGGATTACTATCGCTTTTTTGATGCTACAAAACAAGCTGAGTTTTTATATGAATGTGTACAAGATACGATTGAAAGAATTATTCCGGATGAAATAAAATATCTTACAAATTACGATCAGTTTAAAAGATATCTGGAAAACGAATTTGACATGCCGGATAAAACAGTCGCATTATTGGTGAGATTCTTAGAGCAAAATAACGGGAATTTATCTAAAAGGGCTAGTGAAAAGGAATTTGATGCATTAACTGATAAGGAAGTTATAGATATAGAAAAAGAGTTTAAAAAAATAATGATTAGTGATTAGTGATTACTGGTTAGTGGTGATGCTCCAAGTAAATATTTGGAGAGATTGAAAAACATGCAGGAGTTCCAGATGAAGAATTCCATAGAATATTAAAATCTTCTGCTCGGCGTAGTTTAGTTAACTACTCCGTTTATAAAAAATTTAATACAAAGGTGTTCTCGCTTGTGCTTTTTAAAAAGTAAGCTGAAATATATAAAATGAAAAAAGGGAAGCTAATTGCTTCCCTTTTTGCGGTTTGGACGATTAATGTGAAATTGAAGAAATTACTTAGCAGTAAGCTGTTGAATTAATCCTGCGCTATTAGTAGTTTGCCATTCAGCAGTAATTTTACCATCTTTTATCTCCCGGATGAATTGTCCTGTTGCCAATACTCGTTTGTTCGTTGCAGGCATTCCCATAAAATCCCCGGTATTTGTCATCTCATTTGTGTAATCAATTGCGACTAAATTCTCTTCTGCAATAACGCGAAGAAACTTCATATCCATATCTGAAAATGCATTACTAAGAACATTTTTCATAAATCCAATATATTCTTGTTTACCAATTGCTGGTCTTCCATCTGCTTCGTATGTAAAATCTTCAGCAATTAGCTCATCAACCTTATTCCATTCTCCGTTCATAATTGCTTTAGATAAATTCAAAGCAATTTCTTTGTTCTTTTCTAATTGTGTTTTTTCCATTTCTACTTGATTTTTTAAATTGTTAAACTCTTCGTTTTGTGCAGAACAACTCATTATTGTTACCGCCATAATAATTACTAAACTTAATCTTTTCATGATTTTATATTTTTAATTCGATACAAAAATAGAAACAATACTTTACATATTGCACATACTTACCAATATGAAAGCACTATCATTTTGGTTAGTAATGTAAATAATAGTACTTTTGAGAAAACATTTTAAATATGGAACGATACAATTTGAATGGAACTTTTTTTTACTGTCCTGTTGATTTAACTTTAAGTGTGATTGGTGGCAGATGGAAAGGATTAATAATTTGGAATCTAAAAGAACAATCAAAGAGATTTAATGAACTGAAACGAACATTGGTAACAATTAATGATAAAATGCTTTCACAGTCATTAAAAGATCTTGTTGAGCATGGCGTAGTGAATAGAAAATCATATAATACAATTCCACCTAAAGTTGAATATTCATTGACAAAAGAAGGAGAGAAAATTTTACCCATAATGCAACAAATGAATGATTGGGGTAAGAAATATAAAGCCGATTAAAAAGCACGAAGTAAATCACAGCATCATACAACATGCTGCTCATGCGAGACCATTACAAATGATTTGAAATTATGATAGAAACATTTTTTAAACAACTTAATGTTTACGAAAAGGAATTAAAGGAAGAAATTAAACAACATTCTTTTATTTCGACTTATAAAAAAGGAGATTATCTAATTAAGACAGAAGAGTACATTAAAGTTTTAAAGATTGTTTTAAAAGGAAAGGTGCGAGTCTTCCTGGAGACTGAAGACAGAGAAATTTTAATTTACTATATAAGTGAAATGGAAGCTTGTATACTCTCACTTTCTGAAACTTTCGGCGATTATCTAAGTACTGTAAACGCAATAGCTGAAGAAGATTCTACTATTCTTAACATTCCTGTTCGTTTTATAAAAGATTGGGCTTTTAAGTACAAATCTTGGAATGATTTTACCATTAATACTTTTAGGCTAAATTATAATGAGCTCATGGATCGTTACGTCAAATTAGCTTTTAAACCCTTAAAAGAACGCTTGTTAGAATATCTGCTGGAAGAAGCTAACTTGCAAAATCATTGCACTTTGCAGATGTCTCACCAACAAATAGCCAATGAGTTTGGCACCACAAGAGAAGTAGTTTCCAGACTCTTAAAAAAGCTGGAAAACGAAGGCTTGATTAACCTTGGACAGAAATCAGTTCAGGTGATCCGTTAATTATTTTTTGTACTTGTGCTAAATATCACAGGTTTATAAATCAAACTCTTCATAGTTTTGCATCATTAAATAATTAATAATGCAAAAGGAGAAAATCATGAAAATTAAAAAAATGTTAAAACCAATACTGTTAACAGTATTAACTGTTATTGTTATTCTGGTTGCCGTAGTTACTTATTTCGCAACGGATTTATTTGCCGGTAATCCCAAATTAACTGCGTTCAAAAATATTCCTGTGGTTGAAAGTAGTGAGGATACGGTAATGAAAATACAATTAATAAGACATGCAACAGTAGTTATTAGTATAGAAAATAAAAAAATACTTGTAGATCCAATGCTCGGTGATATTGGAACTGAGTCGCCTTATCCCTTAACATCAAATCGAATCAAAAATCCTTTGATTTCGTTACCCGTAGAAAAAAACAGTTTGCTTAAAGATATTGATGCAGTATTACTTACTCATTATCATCCTGACCACTTTGACATGGAAGCAGAAAATACATTGCCAAAAGATATGTTGATATTTTGCCAACCCGGTGATGATGAAATGTTAAAAGAAAAGGGATTTACAAATGTACAGGTGATTGACAGTGAAGGTGAGTTGGGGGAAATATCAATCAAGAGATTTTCTGTAAATCATGGTGAAGGTATGTGGCAGGAACCAATGGGTAAATCCTCTTCTTATTATATACAAACAAAAAAAGAATCGTTATTTATTACCGGCGATGCAATTTTGGATGAACTGTTAGAAAATAGTTTAAAAGAAACACAACCAAACTTAATAATTGCTAATGCAGGTGCAGCTCAATTTATTATAGGTAAGCCAATAACATTGACATCTGATGCCTTAAAAAGCATTACACAATTATTGCCCGATACAAGAATAGTAGCAACTCATATGGACGCAATAAATCATTGTAAATTAACAAGAGACGAACTAAGAAAATTTATAGATAAAGAAAAATTGACAAATAGTATTTATGTGCCAAATGAAGGAGATATATTATCTTTCAGATAGTATCTAAAGCAACGTGCAACGGATAGCATCTTAAAGAGGTTTTATAAAAAAATGGAGAGAGAATCATGAGAGAAATATTGCTGCTTGGAGATATAGATGTTAATTGTTTCTTTATTGAACATAATAATAAATGTTATATAGTTGATCCGGGTTATGAAAAAGAAAAAGTTATTAAATATATAAGTGATAATAATTTAGAAGTATTAGGTATATTATTAACACATGGACACATAGATCATATTGGCGCAATAGATTGTTTTGATGTTCCTATATATTTACACAAAGAAGAATATGAAATAATAATAGATAATTATAAAAATGGGTTTGATTATTATGGAAAAGAAAAACCTTATTCTCTTGATGAACTAAATTTTATAAAAATTGATTCGTCAGTTGTTCTTCAAATTGATGATAAAAAAATTGAAGTGATACATACACCAGGTCATACTGTTGGTGGTGTTTGTTATAAATTTGACAATGATTTATATACAGGAGATACACTTTTTAATGGTTCTGTGGGAAGATGGGATTTTCCCACAGGCGATTTAAATACACTCAGAAAAACAGTAGTTAATTTAATCGATAGTCAAAATGATGATGTTATAATTCATCCTGCACATGGACCCGGCAGTACGATAAAAGATGAAAAAAATAACAACTTTTACTATCATCAATGGAAATTTTTTGTGTAGTGGATTATATTATTATAGTGTGTAATTTTAAGTAAAATAGTTTATTAGAAAATTCAGATGCTGTATTATACATAACAAGTTAGTACTTATTATAATTTATATTTTTGCAGACGAATATTTAAGAAATGTAAGCAATTGTTTCTTGAATATTCGTCTTTTAGTTATTTTTGGTTAGGAATGGGAAAGATTAAACTTTATTTATTGATAAGGTTAAAACAAACCTAATTTACAATGAAATACTTTGAAAATATAAATGATTTAAATGAATATTATAATGTTGATTCAAAACATCCTTTAATTGATATTCGAAAGTACTCGGATATTATTCCCTTAATACCTTTGAAAAGTGAGCCAACCGTATTTAACTTTTATAAAATTTCACTTGTAAAGAATTTTAACGGATATATGGAGTATGGGAAAACAAAATTCAAAGGCGCAAATGGAGTTTTGTATTTTGTAGAACCCGGTCAACAATATTCTTGCACATCAACGGAACCTTGGGAAGGTTATCAAATACTTGTGCATCCTGATATCTATAAGAACCATTTATCAGAAAAAAATATAAATACTTATAACTTCTTTTCTTATGATGTAAATGAATCATTGCTCTTAACCGAAGAAGAAGAAAATACCGTAAGTTTTTTAATGAATGAGGCATGGAATGAATTAAATAATAAGAAAGATGATTTTTCAATTCTGATAGTCTTATCATACATAAGTACATTATTAAATATCTCAGAAAGATTTTACTCT
>DAOWGM010000007.1 GCA_030637515.1 Bacteroidales bacterium | reverse complement strand
TATTTTTTTGTTTTTCTCTTGAATAAATGTATAAAAAGACATGATTTTGGTCATTATTACCAATTAGGTAACCAATCATTTCTTTTTTAGCATCAAAAAATAATTTACCCAAGGCTACTGAACTTTCAGGATTTATGTTGTGAGATTTTATCAAATTATTCGGAATAATTTTCCGAGACCATTCTTTAAGATTATTGTTGTATCTATAGCCACTTGCGAAAACATGTAATGAATCTGTTGAAATTTCTGTAAATAATGCGTCAAATTCATCCACAGTATTTTGATTTTTGTTTTCTGTATTTGAGGAGCATCCAATAACAATGATACCTGAAATAAAGATTAGTAATAATAGTTTCATTTGTTTTTTTTTAACAATTTTTGAATATAAAGGTAGTTCTGTTTCCGTATTTATCTTGTTTCCTGATTTGTCCAAAACAATCCATTTATCAGATTGCTTCTCCAAAAACCAACTTCTATTCAGAAGGCCAATCTTCTTAATGACCTGTCTTTTAAATGTGATACCAAATCTTTTACAGTTCTTTCCTTAATTGGTGAAACTTTCTCCCGTTCACTAATATCTAACTCTTTTAAAAGCGTAATTAGTTCTCGTGTCAGTTCCGGAAATAAGTCTATAGTTTCAATTTGTGTCATTGTTTCTCTGTCCGGTTATAATTGGGCACAACGATTGGCTAAAAAAGGTGCAATATTTATTCATCCTGAATACAACGAACTGAAAACCCCCATTCTTTATCTATTAATTTCACTCGTGCGTACGAATAAAAACTTTCGAGGCGCAAGTAACTTCCAAAATCACCGCTTTCTGAAGAAGCCCAAAAGAAACCATTTCTATCAAGGTCTCTATAACTATCTCTTCCCCCAATTTCACCACCTAAGAGGGCAGAGAATCCTGAAACCCCACCTGAAATTAGAGCTTCATAGGCTTTGTTACTTTCACCACCAAAATTATTTAGTAAGGTAAAAAACTCATTTCTTGTTGGTAAATGCCAACCATTAGGGCAAACTTTTTTGGCAGTTTCCCAATCATACAGAAAACCGTATTTTTTAATATTACTATTATTATTATCGTAAGCCCGGTAATAACCTTCACTTGTTTTAAAGGCAAGATTTTCTGCCATCCAAATCTGATAACCTATTTTAACAGTTTTATAAATTTTTCCGTCTCGTAGATCTGTGAAAGTTCCGGTTATATTTTCCATAGTTTATAATTAGTGAATTTTCATTGTATTATGGATGGTAACGATTTGTATAAACCCCTGTTTCAATTGAGTTTATATTAGTGTTGTCGGTTTTTAATCTGTATTATTCTTAAACTATTTAAATTAACTATATTATCTCCTTTCGATTAATCCTTAATACAACGTACAGAAAAACCGTATTTTGTATCAGTGTTTCTTGCAATACCGGCATTCTCAATACTGCGGTGAATTTGTAAGCCAAATGCCACATTAGTATCCTCATAATAATCATACCATGTGGAAGTCCAATAATAGCCCAAGTCATTTACGTCTTCATAATCACCCTTGTAATTGCGCTTACCACCAAGCAAAACACGTATACCCTTTTTGTCTTTTACCAGACTCCTATAATTACTTTTATTATATTTATCACCGCCGCCGTAATTATCTAATAAGGTTACGAATTCTTCTTTTGAAGGTAAATGCCAACCGTCGGGACATACATTTTTTGCTGTTTCCCAGTTGTAAAGATAGCCCAATTTTCTTACATTTACTTCTTTGTTACTATAAGGCCAACAACCGCTGCTTGCTTTATATGCAAGGTTATCAACCATCCATACTTGTTCCCCGATTTTTATTTTTTTGTAAGTTTTACCGTCACGTTTATCAGAAAAGGTAAAGTGTAGCTTACACTTTTCTTCTTCATTTTTTAAATTTGCTCTTCTGTAAAATTCTGCGGCTTCTTCATACTTTTTTATATTATATAAGGCATCTGCAATCTTCATGTAACTTTCATCCAATTTTTTTGGCTGTTTGTAAAAAGCAAATTTGTAATAATAAGCTGCAGTTTCATAATCCTCATCTTCAAAGTAATAATTCCCTATTTTTTCATAGCCGGCTCTGTAATCCGCTTTAAAATAATAATGTGAAGCCTTGTTAAAACGTCTGATATCAAAATATGCATCAGCTATTTTGATATAGCTTTCTTTTAATTTCGCAGTATCTTCAGAAAATGCTTTCTCAAAGTATTCTTTCGCTTTATCATATTTTTTTTGTTCTAAGTAAACATTACCGAATTTTTCAGTATAAATCTTATTATTTGCTTTCTTATAATAAATCTCAGCATCCTCGAAATTATAATTTTTTAAATATGCATCAGCTGTTTTGTTATAACATTCTGTTAACTTTTCATTATTATCAGAATAAGCTTTTTCATAATATTCAACTGCTTTATCACAAGCTTTCTGATCAATGTATGCATCTCCGATTCTTTCTAAGCCCTCATAATCATCTGCTTTCTCATAAAACAATGCAGATTTTTCAAGATTTTGAACGCTGAAACAGGCATCAGCTATTTTTAAATATCCTTCTTTGCTTTTATTTGTTTTTGCATAAAATTCTGAGGCTTTATCATATTTTTTTTCTTTAAAATACGCTTCTGCTAACTCTGTAAAACATAAATTTTGTTTTTCTCCTGTCTGTTTCAGACAATATTGTTCAGCCTTTTCATACTGCCCTTTCTCAAATAATTTTGTAACTTTTTGAGCAATAAGATTTTCCGGTATTAATCCGATTGATGCAATCAGACTAAATATCACTACTAATGATTTGATGTTTTTTTGTATCATCTGTTTTAAATTTAATAAGTTATAAGTATTGTTGCAATTATAAATCAATTAGAATATTTTTAATTACTGTCAACGTTGGTATAAAAAAGGTAAGGGATAAATCCGCAAATACTTTCAAGTTTTAAAAGTAGCAAATTTTTTGGGTTTTTGACCTCTTAAATTATTTACAAAAGCAAAATCGCAAAAGATTTTGCGGTGCTTATTACTTGTTGCTACTTTTCAATTTTGTGATTTGCCCTTATTTTTTTTATATATTGTTGTGCAATCGTGATTTTTATTATTCTTTTTTAATTACCTCTTATTATGATATAAGTTGGTTTATCCCTTGCAAATAAGTAGAATCAACTTTCTAAATATCCACTAAATCTACACCCTGTATCTTGGGATAAAAGATTTGGTTCGGGATTTTCCAACTTAATTAAATCTTATAAGACCATATGAACATAGCTTTTCTTGAAATTCAGTCAAAGTCAGTCGATTTGTTTTTACTAAAGTAAAACCTTTAATCAAATCTAATGTTGATAAAAGACCATATTTCCCAGCTTCAGCATATTTTATTTGGTTATCAGTGAAGGGCACTTTATTTCTTTCTTTGTAGTTTTTTTGATTATCACTGTTAAATATAAAAACACCAAAAATATTCTCACTCTTATGTCTGCCAATATCTATATGTTTTGTTATTTGCCTAGTCTTGTCGTCAGTTGCATGAAGTTTTTTTGAACCAGTTGCTTCAATAATAATAATTTTATCTTCTAAAATTATCCTAACATCTTCTTTTTGCAATTGCTTCCCAACTTTATTAACTTTTTCAAAACCAACTTCTTTAAAAAGTTGTTTCAAATTTTCTTCTAATAAATCGTCATTTGCTCCTAATTCTAGGATATACCTTATGAATTCATATTTTTTATATGTAGATTTTAATTTTCTAGAAACACCCTTAATCTCTGATTTTAATGTCTTCAATTTACGTAACAATCCAGAAATATCATTAAAGTCCTTAATTATATGTCACAATTCTCCTTTATCCACAATTTTATTTTTCTAATGTTGCACAACAATTGTGTATCCGTAACTCTATTTTTTTCCGGTTGATATATCTGCATTGTGCAGATGACTCTTTTAGTTTTTGTTGCCTTTATTCTTGTTAAAATTATTGTTTTTAATTATTATATCCAAAGGATTTTTAATTTTTTTGTTTGTTGTATTTCAACATGTGTATAAATCTCCGTAGTCTTACTTGAGTTGTGGTCTGATAACACATGTATACTCCTCAGTTTAACTCTTGATTCATGTATGTTTGGCGTAACTGTGTCTGATCTTGTAATAAGTTTGAATTATCCCCATAGATGACATGACAGATGCACAGCACCTTGGAGGTGCTGTGCATCTTTTCAAAATCTTTTCAAAATTAGAGCAGTTATTGCAGAACCATCTTCTTAATAATGACTCTTTTTTCAGTTTGAATATGAATAAAATAAAGCCCTTTTGCTTGATCTGACAAGTCAATCTTCAAATAGGGATCGTCATTTACCTTGATCTGTTTTATGAGTCTTCCGAATTCATCTGTGATCTTTATGTCTGACACATTATTTGACTTATTAATATATAATTTTACAATACCGGTTGTCGGATTCGGGTATATAATTATTTCTGAGTTTGTTACGCCGGTAACTGATAAGCCGGCTTCAACATTAACAATAACCGTATCCGAATTCTCACAAGTATTTATATCTTCAACGGAAACAGAATATTCAAAACTGCCGACTCCAAGGTCTGAACCTAACAAAGTTAAGGTTTGTTCGGTTGATCCGTCACTCCAGAGATAAGAAACAAAGTCCGGCCCTGCATCTAAGATAACAGATTCGTCTGTAGTAATATTGACATCATCACCTAAATCTACATTTGGTAATTCGTTAACAATGACAGTTGCTTGGCCGCTGAAATCAGTTCCCGTACAATTTGCATCTGAAAGTGCTGTTACTTCATATGTTCCTGCATCTGAAACAGCAAAAACATACGGATTATCAGAACTTGTTTCATTGAATGTGTTTGTTCCGTCGGTATAAGTTATGTTCCAAGGTGCTGTTCCGGTTAAATTAACGGTAATATCTGTTGTTTCTCCTTCGCAAATTGTTGCTCCTCCCGTTAAAATTGCAGTTGGAAGATCATTGATTGATACCGTATATAATTCATCTAATTCAAATGAACAACTTGAGGAAAGATTAGTTGCCAAAATATTAAACATTGTTGTTTCACTTAACATTCCCGTTGGTAAGTTAATGCTTTCTGCATTACCCGTAATTGCAGAACCAACAGGAGAATCATCAGCATCATTTCGTAATTGATATTCTATAAATGCCTCTGTATTAGACAATATGACATTTGTTGAACCCGATTCACAAAAGGCATCTTGCTCTAATGAAGCCTCAAACAGTTGTGTTTCTTCATACAAATAAGATACTTCACCGGCAAAAAGTTCTCTTTCATAAATTCTGACATCATCAATAACTCCTTTATAATAGAGGCTTGTCAGAATCCCGGGAAAACTTGCATCAATATGATCATATGCCAACTTCCACCAACCGATATAATCTGCACCGCTTGTTACAGAAAGATCTTCTGTTTTAAGTTCTCCGTCAACATACAATTTCATTCCTGAATCGGATAAACTTGCGGTAATTGAATGCCAATTATTATCATTATAACTTTCTGCTGTTGAAACGGTTTTTGCCGAACCGTCCCAAACACCAAAATATAATTTTCCGGC
>DAOWGM010000103.1 GCA_030637515.1 Bacteroidales bacterium | reverse complement strand
GTCATAAAACATGCGGGTTTTGGTGGTTTGCGAGCTTTTTACTATCTTCAAACTTTATTAACGGGTGATAATGAAACAGGGCGAAATCCCGCACGATTTCATACCCGAGGACCGTTATAAGTAAGGCGCGAAAAAAAATTAGAAAGCAAATTTCAACTCAGTTTGTTAAGCAAATAAATCATGTATCTTTTTTCACATTCTGACAATTTATGTAAGTACGAAACTTTATTACGTTTTGATAATGTAAAGTATTCTATTCGTAGCAGTTTGATAGTGAGTTTCTCGAGAATGATTTGGTTGTAATGACAAAAAAACAAATTTGTTTACCCGCCCACTTTGCATCCTTCGGCTGCATTTGTGATTTTTACAGCCCACCTTTAGCACATTTGCTGCGCAAAAGAGCTAAAGTTTCCCCAATAAATATGAAAAGAGCTGCCACTATTAAATTAACAACTCTTATTTTTTATCTCGTTTACGTAACATACACATACACGAACCTGTTAGTCTTTCCGATTTATCAATTTTAACTGGCAATTCATCTCTTTCCCACTCAACCAAACCACCAGCCATATTTGCAATGTGTACAAATCCCTTATCCTTTAAAAACAGAACTGCTTCTTTGCTTCTTAATCCAACAGCATCCGCAAATATCATAGGTTTGTTTTTGGAGAGCTCCAAATATATATCTTCTAATATACTTTTAGGGCAAAAAATCAATTCGTCAACATCAAACATTTTAAACCGTCCCATATAATCTTCACGGACATCAACTATAATTGCACCCTGTTTATATAACTCATAAGCTTCTTTTGGAGATAAATGTAGAATTCCGGAAGAAATAATGCCTTTATTCTTAAAAAAATCATTCATATTAATTTTGTGTTAAACCTACTTCAATTTAGTATTAAATTGTCTTGTTAAATTCTCTGTTGAATAATAACCAGTATGCCTAAAAAATACCTTTCCATTTTTATCCAAAAGCAATTGAGTAGGAATAGCAGCTATTCCATAGTACTTCATTAAATCATGATTCTCAGGAAAGGTTACATTATAGAAAATGATGTTTACCTTATCAGGATATATTTCTCTTAGATCTTCCATTACCTTTTCCATCCGCTTACATGCTGAACAACCTGTTGAGCCAAATTCGATAAATGTAATTTCATAGCTTGATTCCTTCTTTGAATAATTATAAGCAGAATCAATATATGCAGATTCCTTTCTAACTATTGTGGAATCTGCTTTTAATTGTATTGCTTTTGAAGCAAAATCATTTAATTTGTTTTTTGAAAGAAACAACAAAACAAAAAATAATACTGAGATAACAAAAAATATTATTGGTACTATTTTTTTTATTTTAATAAATAACTTCTGCCTTTTCATAAACTTTTTAATAATTTCCTGTGATACTCGGATTTTCTCCTTTTCGTATCCTAAATCTGAAGCTCCGGAACAAGAAAGTACATTATAATCACTTACTCCGCAGCTACATTTTTTTTAGTTTTGCTTTCCATGTTTGTTAATCAATAGTTCGTTATGTTTTTATAATTAATAGATTTTTAGTGCAATATAAACCAATCATTATTTATGTAAAATGTCTAATATTCTGTGTGATATATTTTTGTCTCATATCTAACGATCTATTATTAATTAAATAGATCCAAAAATTAATCCTGAAATAGTAGCCATTATAACTACCAATAAAACATAAACTAAAGTTTTTTGAGTTCCTATTACACCGCGAATAACCAACATATTGGGTAATGATAATGACGGACCGGCTAATAATAATGCCAATGCAGGACCTTTACCCATTCCGGCAGCCATTAATCCTTGTAAAATAGGCACTTCAGTAAGAGTTGCAAAATACATAAATGCTCCAACTATGGATGCAAAGAAATTAGAAAAAATAGAATTTCCCCCTACAAGATTGGCAATCCACTCATTTGGGATTACTCCTGCAATTGCTGTATCATCATGTGTTGAGCCTAAAAGGAATCCAGCAATCAAAACTCCAATAGCTAATAATGGCATAATTTGCTTAGCAAAATCCCAGGTAGAAATTGTCCACTCTTTGTTTTCAGACTCCTTTTTATCTAATAAGGTAATAATACTAATTCCAGCTATACCTACAATCATTGGTACAAGCGGCGAAGAACTGATAAATGCTGAAGCTATTGTAATAATAGTAGCTATTATTACATATTGCCATTTTAACTTTAGTATATAGATTAAAGAGAAAATTAAAAACAGTCCGAATATTGATGTAATATACCATTTATTAGCCCAAAGCCAGAACCAACCACCACTTGTTACTCCTTCCGCAGGTTTACCCCAATTAGCAAATACAAGGATTAATACTAAGGTAAAGAAATGGAAAGCTGTTTGCCACATTGGACGTTTTTCCGGAATGTTCGGAAAATTCATTTGTGCTTCTTTTTTAAGCTTTTCTTCTTTTCGATAAATTAAAGACATTACAGAACCTATTACAACAGCAAATACTACAGCCCCAATGATTCTTGCTATTCCCATTTCAAATCCTAATATTCGGGCAGTAAGAATAATGGCTAAAATATTTATTGCTGGTCCTGAATATAGAAAAGCAATTGCAGGACCTAAACCAGCACCACGTTTTTGAATGCTTGAAAATAATGGTAAAATGGTACAACTACATACTGCTAAAATAGTTCCGGAAACCGATGCCACTGTATATGCTAACCATTTTTTTGCATTAGCTCCAAAATATTTCATTATAGCACCTTGACTTACAAATACTGAAATAACTCCTGCAATAAAAAATGCTGGTAAAAGACATAAAACCACGTGCTCCTGTGCATACCATTTTGCAAGGTCGAACATGGCGTATATTGCTACGCTGAATCGTTCACTTTCTAATGGCATAAAATAGGCAAATACAAAAACTGCGGCAATCCAGAATAATATTTTAATTTCTTTTTTAAATTCCATTTTATTCTATTTAATAATTATATAAAACAATGTTTTCTATTAATAACATGTTCGTAATTAACCGAACATGTTAAATAAATTTTTTTAATTGCAACAACAGCAACCCCCTGCTTTGTTTTCTAATTGCAATATATTGTTAATATCTTCAGAACAGCAAATACCTTTCGGATTTAACTCTTCACAACTATTACCTGTACAGGCAGAAGTAGCGAGCTGAATATCTTTTAAAGTTTTTGCACCTTGCGATATAGCACTTTTAATTTCGCTTTCCATTACATTTTTACAATAACAAATTATCTTTTCCATCTATTTAAAAATATATAATGATTATATAATAAATTCCTATCCCAATAAATACGACAGAAATAATTCTACGAAACCAAATTTCAAATGTTTTTAATCGGTGGTATAATTTACCAACTCCTGAAACAGTATATGCAAGCAACCAAGCAAATATTATAACGGGTATTCCTGTAGCAATTGCAAAAACAAAGGGTAAATACAATCCCGAAGCACTTCCAATAGTCATTGGAATTAATATACCAAAATAAAGTACGCCACTGTAAGGGCAAAAAGCAAGAGCAAATACAATACCTAACAATAAAACTTCCCAATAGTTACTTGTACCATTTTCCTGAAATCGTTTTGTTAATCCGCTCATTCCTGGAAACTTTATTTTGAGAATATCAAGCATAAAAAGTCCAATTACAATTAACAAAGGTCCAATTATTTTTTCGCCATATTGCTGAAACCAACCTGATACTTTAAACTGATCGGCACCTATAAATATAATTACGGCAAGTAAAGTATACGAAAATGCTCGTCCAAGAGTATAAATTAGTCCATTAATAAAGACCTTTTTCTGATGTTCAACATCCTTACTTATAAAACCAATTGCTGTAATGTTCGTAGCAAGCGGGCAAGGGCTGATAGCTGTCATCAACCCTAACACAAATGCTGATAATATTGGCAATGAGCTATTGCTCATTATATTATTTAGAAACTCTTCCATTTAAATTATTGTAATTATAATAATGGATCTATTTTTTCTTTAATAATCTCTTTCAGTTTTTCAGGATTTGTTCTGGCATTCATAAATCCTTCGTTTGTGATATTAATCTTAGTATCATCACTTGCAATTAATAGTGTTTGTCCTGAAACACCTAATAATTCTGCCTTTTGGCTGCCATCTGATTCTTCTAAGTTAAAAGCCATAAAACTTACATCATCTCCATACAATTCTTTGATGGCTTCTTTCGTAACATCTTCAACTGTTTTACAAGTTACACAGCGACGAGTATAATGAAAATAGAAAACTTCTACCTTATCACTTTTAATAGTTGTTGTATTTTCATTGTCTTTATTAGCCTGAGCACTACAAGACATATTCATACTCATTGCAATTAATACAATAATTAAAAAATTAGTTAATTTCATTTTACTATTGATTTTGAGTTAATAAATCTTTTATTTCGGTTGATGATGGCACTCTACCTGAGAGAACCACTTTTTCATTTATTACTAATCCAGGAGTATGCATAACACCATATTCCATTATTTTCATAATATCTTCTTCTTTTACAACATTTGCATTAATGTTCATTTCTGCCACAACATCTTTTGTAGCTTTTTCTAAGGCTTTGCACTTTGGGCAACCTGTTCCTAATACTTTTATTTCCATAACTATGTTTTATTAATCATTCGTATTTCGTAAAATTGCGAATATGTTATTTAAAAAAATTTAAAGATGTAAAAACTCTTTAAAAAGAATTTGTACTTCTTTCCAATTTTCCTTATTAATACAATACTTTATTTTTGGTGCCTCAATTTCACCCTGAATTAATCCGGCTTCTTTCAATTCTTTTAAGTGTTGCGATAATGTAGATTTAGCAATTGGTAGAATGTCTGTTAAATCACCACTATAACAACAGCTTTGTGTTGCAAGTCGCTCTAAGACATATAAACGGATAGGATGCCCCATAGCCTTTGCATACCTAGCCATCCTTTTTTGCTTATCAGTGATTACTTCTGTTTTTATCATGTCTGTTCGTTAAATGCCGAACAAAGGTATGAATTTTTATTTTATTCTGGATTATTTATTCTGGATTATTTTGAAAAATTTATTGCTAAAACGCTATTACAAACACATTGTTAAGCCCGCACTGTCAAAGCTGCAGTCAAAGGCTTACCAAAAAGTTTGTAACCAACCCAATTTTGCCGTTACCGGCAATAGGTATTGCCCTCTCAAAACAAATTTGTTTTAGTTTTTCATGGATACTTAACTACCAAATTGACAAGGAAAGTAATTCTAAGCGCCCAACTTATAACATTGCTTCACCGAATAATTTGGGTGTTCTTGGGTTATTAGTCTTTTTTGCTATCTTTAAACTTCATTAACGGGTGATAGTGAAACAGGGCGAAAATCCCGCACAGCTTCATACCCAAGGACCGTTAGCCATAATAACATGAAAAAGAGCAGAATAAACATCAAACGCAACCGTAATTAGTTTATTCTCATCTAATTATTGATGAATTGCTCAAGCCTATTAAATGTGCCTGTTTGGATAAATTAATTTAATATAAAATCAATGAAAAAACATTTTTTAATAATTTTATTGTTTTTGGTCGCCTTAAATGCATGTCAAAAAGATGATATAAACATAAGCTATGATACTTATTTTGAGGACGATTTTAATGATAATTCAGATTGGATTTTTTATGGAGGGAGTAAGATATCTGATGGACATTTAATAGTTTCTGGTGATTTCGACCAATCAGCCAATGCCAACAAGTTTCTGGAAAAAGAAAACAATAGAACTATTTCGGGAATAAAAATTAAATTGAAAGGGCTAAAAGTTTACACTAGTAATTCAGGAGGTGCTAGCTTTCGGTTTTTAATAAATAATGTTGAAGTAGCAATTAGTTTTTACTTGCCCGAACCTCAATTCGAAGGAGATGTTTTAATTGAATATTTCGGTGATACTGACACATTGAAGACAAGTTTAGAAGGTTCTAGTATATATTTTAAAGACAATAAAGTTCCTACAGGTAGTTATGAGAATAACTATATCAAATTTTCAGCAGGAGGTTCTGATCCTTTTGGTTCCGGAAGTATTTCTTTGGATTATATAAAAGTAGAAGTAGCATATAGTAATGTTGATGTTCCGAATTATCCACCCTTTTGTGAAATTAGAACAAAACCTAGTTCAGATTATCATGTCGGTGATATTATTGCAATTGCAGTGAGAGCTAATGACGGGCCTAGTATTCAAGTGTCGTCCTTTAAATTTTATTTAGATGAAAAATTGGCAGAGTTACCATATGGTTTATATCATTCGAATGAATATTATTATTATAGTTGTTTCATATGTACAAAAAATTTAAGCTCAGGACAGCACCTTATTAAAGTAGTTGCAATTGATGATATGGGAGCACAGAGTACAGACGAAATGAAATTTGAATTGAAAGAGAAAGTCGAGGCAGAATATTTTACAGACCCTCGGGATGATCAAAAATACAGAATTGTAACAATAGGTTCTCAAACGTGGATGGCCGAAAACTTAAATTATAAAACAAAGGAAGGAAGTAAATATTATAATGATGATAATAATTTTGATATATTCGGTCGAATTTATACCAGAGATGCAGCGATAAATGCATGCCCTGATGGTTGGCATTTACCATCACAAGATGAATGGATAAAATTAGGGATGCAGGTAGGCTTGTCCGAGGATAATATATATGGAATCGCAAATATTGACAAATTGAAATCAAAACATGCATGGGTACAATGGTTTGGAACAACAGATGATTATGGTTTTACAATTATTCCGGGAGCGTATGATCAAAGTTATATTGGAAATTTTGAGCGAGCTTTATTCTGGACATCAACATTAGAAAATACGTTGCCTATTAGAATAGAAATATATTCTAATCACTCATTAGATTGGCCTTTGCTAAAAGATTCAGATTATCCATTTTCTAGTATTAGGTGTATAAAAGATTAATAATTTTCATATTACAATGGCTAACATCGAGTCATAAAACATGCTGGTTTTTGGTGGTTTTCGAGCTTTTTACTATCTTCAAACTTTATTAACGGGTGATAATGAAACAGGGCGAAATCCCGCACGATTTCATACCCGAGGACCGTTATACATAATAAGTTTTTTTGGGAATGGAGAAATTTTGGAAATTTAGCTGGTTTATAGCAATTATTTTAATAATAATTACTGCACTTGGTAGTACTTTAGTTCATTTTGATAATGTATTTGGTAGAGAACTAAGTAATTTCTGGGATATTGTAGTGTTTTCAAACTACGAGATTATTGGAATTCTAATATTAGTATTTGTAATCAGTTTAATTATATTCTTCGTTGATAAATATTTTCTAAAAAGGAAATGGAAATTTAAAAGAATAACAGTTTTAGTTTTAATTATTTTTACTTTATTCTATTCAATAAAACCTATTCGATATAGCATTTTGACAAGAAAGAAAATAAATCATTGTACTTCAATTGAACCAAACAATAGAATAATATATGAGATTGGTAAAGCAAATATTTATTTTACAAAAGAAGCGTTACTTGACAAAATAGAGAATAGATTGGTTTATTACTACAATGACACTTTATACAATGACACATCTTTATACTATAACTATAAACCAGAGTTGAATTTAAAAGAGTATCTGAAGAATAATGTTAGTTTGAATGACTTAACCTTGAAAGATACATTTTACTTTTTACCTGACACTTTTCGATTGCATTCAGTCTTAAAAGAAAGTTGGACATATGACACTGTTCCTGTAATTGATGAAACAGATATTAGAAATGACATTTCAGAAGCGATGTATTATCTGATAATTAAAATCTTAAAGGAAAGTAAAATAATGGTTTATAATAAAGCAAGTAATAAATTTGAAGATTATATTTATTACAAAGAATGGCATGATGCTTTAGGTTCATCAGGAATTGACTTTTATTTTCCAAATGACTCTTTATTTGTTGAAAGAGTCTTGACTTTGGGTTTATAAAAAACTTACAATGTATAACATCGGGTCATAAAACATGCGGGTTTTTGGTGGTTTGCGGGCTTTTTACTATCTTCAAACTTTATTAACGGGTGATAATGAAACAGGGCGAAATCCCGCACGATTTCATACCCGAGGACCGTTACACACAATAAATTTTCAGGAAAATGACGACAACCAATGTTATTATAGGAGCTTCTTTTATTCTATTGGGAATTTTAGTTAAGCACGGAAACATGCATTTTTTAATTGCAGGTTATAATACAATGCCACGTGACAAAAAGAAAAACGTTGACATTCAAGGCTTTTCAACATTATTTAGGAATTGTTTTATTCTGATCGGTTTTGTGATAATTGCAGGAAATTTTATATTTCAATGGTTAGGAATGCATCTTCTCAGCGAGTGGATAACTGGAATAAGTGTTGGATCTATTCTTCCATACCTACTGATTAAAGGACAGAAATTTGATAAAAATAATTCACCTGAGAAAGTTAAAAGAAACCCAAAATTTATTCTTTTCATTTATGGAATAATTCTAACAATTGTGATAGCTTTTTTACTTTATGGATACAGCAATACTAAAGTGAATTTTCAAAATGAAGAATTCAAAATTTCAGGGCTTTACGGCATTGAGTTACCATATCAAAGTATTGATAAAGTTGAACTTTTATCTGAAATTCCCAAAATAAAATTAAAAACTAATGGTTTCAGTCTTGGTTGTGTAATGAAAGGAAATTTTAAACTTGAAGAAGTTGGATATTGTAAATTGTATATTAAAACATTGAAAGCTCCTTTCATAAAGATTGTATATTATGACACTTGGATAATATTTTTAAATTTCGCAGATATTGAAGAAACTAAAAAAATATTTTCTGAATTAAAGAATAGGCTAGAAAATTAACAGTGTGTAACATGGCTTCATAAAAAAGCTGGGGTGTTGGTGGTTTGCAAACTAATTACTATCTTCAAACTTTATTAACGGGTGATACTGAAACAGGGCGAAAATCCCAGCAATTTCATAAGCCAAAACCGTTACAAAGCCATTTATTTCTAAGCTATGAAGAATCTTTTTATAATTGTTTTTATACTTATTTCAAATTTAATTTTTGGTCAACCAGTTGAATTTAGGAATGAAAAAATTGACACAATTGAATTTATATCTTCAGTTGGACCCGATGAAACTAAATCGCTTCAATGGAGCATTGATAAAGTTAATCGCTATATAATTGTTTTTGATACAATTTCTCGAAAATATATTGTCAAAGATTATCTAAAACAAACAATCAGGTATAGTATTGAAACTCGTGAAGAGAAAATAGATAAAAAGGGTGTTGACCAATTTAAAAATGAAACTGTAGATTCTACAGATATTCGGAATTTAGTTGCAGTTTTGGATACAAATATTTATCCAATTACCTTTGACTATCTTAATCATACAGAATCAGAGTTTAAGAAATTTTTACAAGAACAATCAGTTGTACTTGTTGATGAAGAATATGAAATTAAAAGAAAATTCCAGAGAAAATATTCAGAAGAAGAAATTCAAACAATTTTTAAAGATTGTTATAATATTGACACGTTCAATTTATTTTTAAAATATGAATTTGTATTTTACCCTTATCCTGTATTTGAAGTAGGTTATTGGAATTTTATAAAGTTTTTTATAAAAACAAATAAAGCAAAATATAGTTTTGAAAGTACATACAATTATACTTATAGACAACCATGGAATGAAATAGTGACAGGTGATAGCACTTATTATAGAAGCATATTAAATTTTGAATTGAATGAACAAATTGTAAAAATCTTGCCAAGTGACTTTTTGAATATAAATTCTTTAAAAAAGGAGATTTTATATTATAGATATTTAGTTTGGTATATTGAGAGAAAAGGAATTCTTTTATAAAAATAAACGGCTTGTAACATTGGGTCATAAAGCATGCGGGTTTCAGTGGTTTTTTGACATTTTTTGTTATCTTTAACTTTCGGTAACGGGGGACATTGAAACAGGGCGAAAATCCCGCACAGCTTCATACCCAAGGACCGTTAGTATGCATTAAAAAAATTGCTATGAGATACAATTTTTATATAATTTTAGTTTTACTCTCTATCATAAGTTTGAATCTATCTTCACAAATAGTTGATACATCATACTATAATAAATATAATAGAATAACAGATAAGTATAACTACAATTATTACAAGATTATTAATCAGTCAGAAGAAAAATTATTCATTAGAGAATTTTATAAAAGTGGAAAACTAAAGAATGAAGAAATTTATTTAACATCAGGAGTAAAATTAAAGCTAAAAAAGTTAAACAAGTTAATTGAAAGTGGAAAAATTAGAAGAGATGGATTATTTGTAGGTTATGATTCAACTGGTACTAAAATTCACGAATCCCAATATTCAAATGGTGAGTTAGAATATGGACCATTGTTTTTTCATGAGAGTGGAGATACATTATATGGAAATGTAGATGTAAAGCCTGAATTCCTTGAAAAGGATGGATTTAGGGCATTTATTGCTAATAACCTAAAATACCCAGAAATTGCACAAAAAAACGGAATAACAGGTACTGTATACGTTCAATTTGTTGTTGATAAGAATGGAGATGTTAAATATGTTAAAATCGTTAGGGGAATTGATCCAAGCCTTGATAATGAAGCGATGAGAGTAATAAAATTGTCTCCAAAATGGCAACCAGGCATATTAAATAAAAAACCAGTTGGTGTTATATATACAATGCCAATAGTTTTTATGCTTAATTAACGCATACTAACACGCGTTCAAATTCAATGCGGGGTTTTGTGGTTTGCAGACTAAGTTTTATCTTAGTAATGTTGTTCAACGGTGGACAATGAAACAAGGCGGAAACCCGCACAAAATTTAACGCGGGACCGTTATAAGTAAGGCGCGAAAAAAATTTAGAGAGTAAATTTCAGTTCAGTTTGTTAAGCAAATAATTCAAGCATCTTTTTTCACATTCTGACAGTTAATGTAAGTCCGAAACTTTATTACGTTTTGATAATGTAACTTATTCTATTCTTAGCCGTCTGACAGGTAATTTATTAGGATTGGTTCGGTAAGTATGATAAAAAATAATTTAGTATTCCAACGCGCTTTTGCCCTGACGGGCAATAAGTGATTTAAATTTAAGCACATTTGCTTCGCAAAAGAGCTTTAAATTTTTCAATATTTTTTTATAAATGATATTATACTGCAATTCTATATAGATTGCAAATTGCGGGCTTAGAAGCAATAAATTTAGCTAAAGATAAGAATGGTATTCTGCTAGGGTTCGCACCTGAAACATTGTAGTATATAAACTCATCTACATTAGCTTCAGTCATTATTCCTTTTTTGTAGGCAATATACAATATATCCAAAGTAGTAAGATATGAAATTTGATGAACTTTACAATATGCTTTAATATCTCTTAAATTGTTACTTGCAATAATATCATTATCATATCTAGCCACTGCCATACATGCAGCTTCACCTTCACCAAACTTTTTGATAAGTTCGGCATATTCCAATAAAAATTTAGGATTTGGGGGGAAATTCATTCTTTTTAAAGTACCGTTTTTAATTATTCTTTTTACTTCGGGTCTAATCTTTTTACTCCAACAAATTTCTTTTTCTACATTGCTTAAAATATAAAGATTGCCTGGAAAAATCTTTTTTAAAATATCCAGGTTTCTACCTCTTATAAAATGTCTGATTACATCGGAATCAATTAATATTTTTTTATTTAGATCATCTAAGCTATTCCACATGATCCGTAATGTTTTCGTCTAAATCAATTCCGATATCTTGCAATAAGGATATATAATGAGATTCGGAGATGTCTTCTACGGTAAACTTCTTTCTAGCTTTATCACCGTAATCTCCAATTACCTCTGTTTTATTGGTTGGTTTATATAAATTTGTGGAATATCCATGTTCAGCAGCTCCTCTTTGGATATCTTTATTATGTGAATCAAAAAAGTCTTTATCAATTAACTTTTTTATTTTTAAACGAAATAATAGAGCCGATCTTGAACACTGAAACTTGTGTTCTATTCTTAAAAGAGTTGGCAATGTAATCGAATTAAAACGTAATTCTTCAGGTGGAATTTCTTTTAATATACCAAACTCTGGTAATATTAAATCTGCAGCAAAGCAATCAGCATAATACTCTTCGTGATTTTTTTTATCAAAATGTCCAGTAGAACATATCATTGACTTAAATTCCTTTTGATAAAAGAGATGATATAATTCATGACAAATTGTAAAATTCTGCCTTGCTAAGGAATGATTAGAATTAATAAGCATGAACTTATATTTTCCTGTTTGCTGTGCCATACCTGAGAATCCAATTGATAATGGTTTAAATACAGTAATTACATCAATTGAATACAGTAATTGGGTTAAGTTTAAAGATTCATCTTTACCTAACCCATTATTGGATCTAAAATGAGTTGCTGATTCTGTTGTACTGATATGATCTGAATTCCTCATTCTTCACTTAACTTGATATAGTTTTTAACAATCTTTCTGAATTCTGCGATTGCATTTAGATCTTTATTGGTTAAACTGTCCTTTTTAAATGCTACTGCATGATTTAAACTGATTATATGCTCATTTTCTTCTAAAAGATCAGCTAACTCAATATTGAAAAGATCAGCAAGCTTTTGCAGATTTTCCATATTTATATCTCTAGTACCTTGTTCATAATAAGTTATCATTGGACCAGATACTTCTAAAAATTTAGCTAAATCATTTTGAGTAAATCCTAATGCTCTTCTATAAGATTTAATGTTTCTTCCTATGATCTCGCTTAATTTTGGTTCCTTATTTTCTATTTCTTTTTGCATTTTACCTTTAATTTTTGTTATTTTTTCAGACTTATTTAAGCTAATAGCTGTCTAATTATAACAACTCTTTCAATCTTTGGTTCATCCCTTAGGCGCTAATTGTTCTGTAGTTTGAATTATTAAATGTTAATAACTATACTTATATCTTGTTAATAAAGTTACAAAAAATAATTTAATTATGGGTCAAATATAACAAAAAGATCTTTATTGCAAACTTTTTTAACAAATGTTAACAAACACATTGGCAAGCTACGCTTACCAATAAGTTTGTATTTTACCCTTTGGGCAATCAGATTCCCACCCAAATACTAAATTATTTAGTATTTCATTGTTAAATTCTTACTAATTTGATAAGACATAAACTTGCGCCCAACTTATAACACGCGTTCAAATTTAATGCGGGGTTTTGGTGTTTAACATGGTTTTATTACTTTTATATTTCATTATCAACGGGTGATAATGAAACAGGGCGGCAAACCCGCACAAAATTTAACACGGGACCGTTATAAATAAGCCGCTAAAAATTCAGGAATTCGAGCAAGTCTGCTCTTTTTTAGTAAGTTTTGTATTTAGTGTTTTAAGTCGTTTTCTGACAGTTTTTACTTTTAGTTAGGTTTTTACTGTTTGACAGCGAAAGTAAAATTTATACGTGCTATTTGATATTGAATTTATCGAGATTGGTTCGGCAAGTATGATAGAAAATTGTTTTAGTTTTTTCCATTGCGCTTTTGTGCTTCGCACAAGTTTAAATTATTGTTTTAAAGCTGTATAATTAATCATAAAATTAGAAGTTAATTAATAAAAATAGTTTTTTTGTTAAACTATCTTAAATAAATATTTAATGTGAACTTTTTGATTATATTTGTTATAATAACAGGTTGTGTACCATTTAAGAAAACGAAATATGAATTACATCTGGATTATAATTATTGTGCTTTACATCGTATTGACTCAATTGATTGCACAGTATATTGGAGCAAAACGTGAAATAGGATATGGTGGATCAGTTTTTTGGTCAATTCTATTAACTCCGATAATAGGATTTATTATTACAATTTTAAGCAAACAGACCGATAAACAATAAACTGTACGCAACACACAATATAGTAAAAAGTACTATGGTGCAAATTAGTAGCGATTTTAGCCCGATCCAAAAAAACTAAAACAATTTTGAAGTACGTTGATATTTGTTGCCAAACTGACAAGGTTGTTCTTGGCGGCCAATTTATAACATGCTTTCACAGCACATGCGGGGTTTTTGGCGGTTTGATGACAAAAGTGTATATTCGTGTTGGTTCTTGCAACGGGTGATAGTGAATCACGGAAAACTCCCGCACGTCCAGTAAAGCAGGACCGTTATGCATAATACTTTTTTTAATGAAAAAACTTAGATTAATTCTTTTAATAATATTCGCCTTCAATGTTTTGTCAGGACAATGTCAAAAGAATATTGAAATTCCTAAGAATAAAAAGGATACTTTATTTTACAATTGGATACATGAAAGCATAAGGGAATATCAGTTTGACGATTTGAGAATTTCTGAAGATACTTTTCGTTTGAGAATTTGGTTAGGAAATCAGATTGTCGAATTAGTTCAAGCAGACAGTATATATGCTATTATAACAAACTCAATTTATTCATTAAATAAAGAATCTGAAATAATAGAGTCAATATTAGTAAATTCCAAAACTTCGAGAGAATTATATGATTCACTATATTTTTATGGTATAAAAAATTTTCCGACTGGAAAAAGTGTAGGTATTGATGGACAAGAATATCTATTTGAAATTTCTACTCTTGAAAACTATAAATTAATTAGTTATTGGTCACCGGGGTTAATAGATAGTCCAAATAGTGTTAAAATAAGAAGAATCTTAGATATGATTTATAGTAAGCTTAACTTGAATCAACTTCAAGAACAGTTTTTTCAAGAATTAGCACCAGGAAATTATCAAGCAAATATTATAACTTTTTCCATTGACTATTTTTTAAGTAAAGAAGCAAATAAATCTGCTCTTTATGACTCTGTTGAAAACATGATGCGTTCTGACTTAAATATTAACAATCAAACTAATCATTTAGATTATCCCTTAATATTAGTAAATGAAGAACAAAGATTCCTTTATGAATTAAATGAAATTGAGTTGTCAAAAGTGAAAAGTATAAAAATTATTAAAAGCTTAAGGGCAATTCTAATTGAAACCAATAAATAAAAAAAGTACAATGCATAACACGCATTCAAATTCAATGCGGGGTTTTGTAGTTCGCTGACTAAGTTTTATCTTAGTAATGTTGTTCAACGGTGGACAATGAAACAAGGCGGAAACCCGCACAAAATTTAACGCGGGACCGTTAGCAATAATTTCGGGAAACGACAGTTTATGACAGAAAGACCTAACATACTTGTAGTTTGTGGACGGAATAAAAAACGTAGTAGGACAGCTGAATATATTTTCAAAAATGATAGTCGTTTTAATATTCGTTCAGTTGGACTTAGTCCCAAAAGTAACAGAAAGATTTCTGAAAAAGATTTAGATTGGGCAGATTTAATTTTTGTTATGGAAACAGGACAAAGAGCAAAAATTTGGGGACTTTATAGGCATATGGAATTACCACAAATTGAAATCTTAAACATCGAAGATGACTATGAGTTCTTAAACGAAGAACTTATTGAATTGCTAAGTGATAGAATAAATGATACATTAAGATTAATTTATAAAATTTGAAAATATATTATGACAAGTCACAAACCTTTGAAAAGTATTTCTCATAATTTTAGCCATTCATTTATAAGTTTAATGAATTACATAAATGACGACTATTTTTTAGGTCATTTATTAATGCAAGCAAGAAAAACAGGTATTAATCGACTTGACATAGATATTTTAAATAATAAAGCTGAACCAAGCGAACTATTGACACGTCCAATTAAAGAGTCAATTGGATATTGGAATAAATGGTTTCCAACCTTGGTAGAAAGTAGTGGTTCAACAATGGATTATGTTAGTTCAGCAAAAATGTCGATAATATTTGATTTACAAAAGACAAGACTGTCTTCTATCCATAAAGAACTTGTTGAAAATCCATTTATTTGTGAAATTGTTATTATTGACGATAGGGAAAAAATATATAAACACAAACATGACGGATGGTGGTATCCTGAACCAAAGTAAAACGAAACAATTGCTAACATCGGGTCATAAAACATGCGGGTTTTTGGTGGTTTGCGAGCTTTTT
>DAOWGM010000152.1 GCA_030637515.1 Bacteroidales bacterium | reverse complement strand
TGTTCCCGAAATAGGAGATAGCACATCAAAATAAAGTTTTGGTTCTCCTTTTTCTTCAATAGATTTAATTTGATCATCTGTTAAATTCCAAAGTTTCAATTTCGATTTTGAAGCAAGATAAATCGATGGCCTTGATTCTTTATAAGAAATTGCTTCCAGTAATTCGCGTTGAGCAGTAACCAATTCAGGGGAATATATAGTAGCTAATTTTTGACCTTTTACCACATTCTGACCAGTAAAATTCACATGCAATTGTTCAATTCTTCCACCATAACGAGCTGTTAATTCTGCTATATTACGCTCATCAACTTGAACTTTTCCTTGTAAGTGAATTGTTTTGATTGGTGTACCTGTTGCCACTTTCATAGTTTGAATATCAGCTAACTTAGCAGCTGATTCGGTCATGGAGATTTCGTTTGGATCAATATCATCTCCAACGTTTTGCATTGATTTTAATGGAATTAAATCCATTGCGCAAATTGGACAAAGTTCTGGTTTATTTTGCTTAATTTGCGGGTGCATTGAGCATGTCCAGGTTGTTGGATCTTCAGATTCATGGTCATGACCTTCATGTCCTTCAATTTCGGGTTTTGCAATTGTAGCCTGATCCGATGAATGAAAAAATAACCATCCAAAAAAGACCCCTACAATTAGAACTCCGATAATTAGTTTATAATTCTGTTTTATATTTTCGATTAAAGTTTTCATTTGTATATGTTTTAATTACCTGTTATATAAGTAATGAATGATATTGATTCTTGTTTATCTGCGCGCGACTTTTCTAACTCTAAATTATATTTTAATAGCTGACGTTCCATTCGAAGAAGTTCTTCAAAATTCTTATTTCCGGTTGTATAATCTGTTTTAAGCATTTTTAATGATTTTTCAGCTAACTCAAGTTGCGATTTATATAAATCAATTCTTCTGTTAGCATCTGAATAATCTTTCCAGATATTTTCAAATAAATTCTCTAAAAGATTTGATTTATTTTCTTTCTCGAATTGTTTAGCCGATTCTTGAAACACTACTTCCCGAATTATTGCTTTATACTTATTTCGATATAATGGAATAGTAATTCCAACTCTTGGAAATACAATAGCATCAGTTCCAGCTAAATTATTTTCGCCTTGTCCTACAGAAGTGTAATCAATACCTAAAGAAATAGTTGGCTTTCCATTTTTATTGGCAAGTTCTCGTTTATAAAGCAACGATTCTTGCTGAAACTCAATATTTAATAACTGATGATTCTTTATTAGCATACTGTCTAATAAAACTTCTTTGGTTAATGTAATATCTGTTTCCCACAAAGTTTCAGGAATCGATACAGGATCAGAATAATCAATATTTAAAAGATTATAAAATTGAACTTCAAAGACATATTGCTTGTCTTTTAATAAGGCTAATTGATTTTCCAGATCTCCAATTTCCATCTCGATTCTATACGCATCGACAGCGGAAACTTTACCCGATTCAACTTTAATTAAAGCGAGTTTTTGGAATGAATTTAGAATATCAATATTCTCAAGAGTAATGTCAATTGCTTTTTGATTTACATATAGATTATAGTACAAAGCTCTAACATCATTAAAAAGTTTCGATTTGTTTTCTTCAAAAACTTCGTACTTTGCTTTCGCCATTTTAAAAGCAACATTCTCTTTTGCTTTTAATGTTCCCATCCAAGGGAACATTTGTGTTGCTGAAATTTTGAATTGTTGTGGTCCTAATCTCGTTTCTATTGGCTGAATAAAATATGCAAATGCTATTTGTGGATCGGGCAGCGCCTTAACCTGTGGGGCTACTTCCAATGCAGCCATATACTCATTAAATTTAGCCTTAAGATTTGGGTTATTATCAGCAGCTATTTGTAGATAATTATTTAAATCATCCTGAGCATAACTTATTGATACACTTAGCATCAATAGTAATCCTAAAATATATTTTAATTGTTTCATATTATTATGCATTACGATGTTTAAGTTCACGTTTAATTTTATTTTCCTGCCACATACTATATAAAACAGGAACAACAAACATGGTTAAAACTTCAATGGTCATCCCACCAAACAACGGAATAGCCATTGGCACCATTATATCAGAACCTTTTCCCGATGAAGTTAATACAGGTAACAATGCAATAATTGTTGTTGCAGTAGTCATTATGGCTGGTCGAACTCGTTTTGATCCAGCTTCAAGAATAAGTGACCGCACTTCCTTTACAGTTTTAGGAGAATGTTTATCTTGTAATTGCTTGATATATGTACTTATTAATACTCCGTCATCGGTTGCAACACCAAATAGAGCAATAAATCCTACCCAAACAGCAACACTCATGTTAATGTTTCCCATTTGGAATAGATTCCTAAGATGAATCCCAACTAATTCGCCATTCATAAACCATGGCTGACCGTATAACCAAATCATGATAAAACCACCTGATAAGGCAACAATAATTCCTGTAAAGATGAATGAAGTGGAAATGACTGATTTAAATTGAAAATACAAGATTAAGAATATCATTATTAATGATATTGGTATAATCAACATTAATCGTTTAGTTGCTCTAATCTGATTTTCATAGTTTCCTGTAAAAATGTAATTAACCCCTGCCGGAAGAACTATTTCCCCATTATCTAATTTTTCATTAAGATAACGCTGAGCATTTTCAACCACATTAACTTCAGCAAATCCATCCTTTTTATCGAAAATTACATAACCAACAAGGAATGTATTTTCGCTTTTAATCATTTGTGGCCCACGTGAATATTCAAATTCTACAATTTCGCCCAATGGAATTTGTGCTCCGGATGGTGTTGGAATAAGAACTCTTTTCAAATCTTCAGGATTATCTCTAAACTCTCGGGCATATCTTAATCGTACCGGAAATCTTTCACGGCCTTCAACTGTAGTTGTTAAAGTCATTCCTCCAATTACACTCCCTATAACAGATTGAAGCTCTTTAACAGATAAACCGTATCTGGCAATAGCATCGCGATCAATAATCATTTCAAGATATGGCTTCCCAACCACACGATCAGCAAATACCGACATAGCTTCTACACCTTCAACAT
>DAOWGM010000058.1 GCA_030637515.1 Bacteroidales bacterium | reverse complement strand
GTAAAATTCTTGATAGAGGTGAAGCTGGCGATAACGTTGGTTTATTGCTTCGTGGTGTTGATAAGAATGAAATCAAAAGAGGAATGGTTCTTGCTAAGCCAGGTTCAATTAAGCCACATACTAAGTTTAAAGCTGAGGTTTATATCCTGAAAAAAGAAGAAGGTAGACGTCATACTCCATTCCATAATAAGTATCGTCCTCAGTTCTATGTTAGAACTCTTGACGTAACTGGTGAAATTTATTTGCCGGAAGGAACAGAAATGGTAATGCCAGGTGATAACGTAAGTATTATTGTTGAGTTAATTATTCCTGTTGCTATTAACCAGGGATTACGTTTTGCTATTCGTGAAGGTGGTAGAACTGTTGGAGCTGGTCAGGTTACTGAAATAATTGACTAAATGCATAACAGATATATTAAGGATGATTCGGGGATTCCGAATCTCCTTTTATAGACGGGCGTAGCTCAGCTGGTAGAGCAGTGGTCTCCAAAACCAAAGGTCGTGAGTTCGATCCTTACCACCCGTGCAAATTATTAAAAAATATCATGAAGCTTAAATTATACTTTCAGGAAGCATTTAACGAACTAATACATAAAGTATCTTGGCCTACTTGGCCAGATTTACAAAGTAGTGCATTAGTTGTTATGGTTGCTTCATTAATCATTGCATTAATAATTTTTGCGATGGATTATAGTTTCCAGAATTTAATGGACCTAATTTACGGTATGTTTTATTAATCATAGAAAGATAAGATGGCTGAAGTGGATAAAAAGTGGTACGTTCTCCGTGCTATTGGCGGGAAAGAAAAAAGAGTAAAGGAATACATAGAGAGCGAGATATCACGACTCAACATACAGGAGTATATTTCTCAGGTATTAATTCCTACTGAAAAAGTTTATCAGATTAGAAATGGAAAGAAAATTAGTAAAGAACGAAGTTTTTTTCCTGGTTACATTTTAATCGAAGCTTTATTAGTTGGAGAGATTACACATATCCTGAAAGGTATACCTAATGTAATAGGCTTCCTTGAGTCAGAAGGCGATAATCCAACCCCTCTTCGTCAATCAGAAGTTAACAGGATACTTGGAAAAGTTGATGAGTTAGCTGAAAGTGATGAAGAAATCAATGTTCCCTTTTTTGTAGGCGAAACAGTAAAGGTGATCGATGGGCCGTTTAATAGTTTTAATGGGATTATCGAAGAAGTAAATGATGAGAAGAAAAAACTTAAAGTAATGGTTAAAATTTTCGGAAGAAAAACACCATTAGAATTAAGTTTTATGCAGGTGGAAAAAGAATAAATTTAAAGAACAAATTTAGATTATGGCTAAAGAAGTTGCTGGATTAATTAAGTTACAAATTCGGGGTGGTGCAGCAAATCCATCTCCACCGGTAGGACCTGCTTTAGGTGCTAAAGGTGTTAATATTATGGAGTTTTGTAAGCAGTTTAATGCTCGTACTCAGGACAGAGCCGGTAAGGTGATTCCTGTGATCATTACTGTTTATTCTGACAAGTCTTTCGATTTTGTTACGAAAACACCTCCTGTAGCTGTTCAATTATTAGAAATGGCAAAATTGAAATCAGGATCCGCAGAATCAAATAGAGTAAAAGTTGCTTCTGTTTCTTGGGATCAGGTGAAAATAATTGCAGAAGAAAAAATGCAAGATTTAAATGCCTTTAAAATTGAATCAGCTATGAAGATGGTTGCTGGTACAGCCAGAAGTATGGGAATAACTGTAAAAGGTACGTTTCCTGGTAATAAATAACGTAAAATATCCAGAAAGAAGTTATGACAAAACTTACTAAAAATAGAAAAGTTGTACTGGAAAAGATTGAGGAGGGTAAACAATACACCCTTGAAGAAGCTACAAGTCTTGTTAAAGATATTTCTAAAACAAAATTTGATGCTTCAGTTGATCTTAATGTGCGATTAGGAATTGACCCGAAAAAATCCAATCAAATGGTTAGAGGCGTTGTTACATTGCCTCATGGTACTGGTAAAACATTTAAAGTATTAGTTTTATGTACTCCCGAAAAGGAAGAAGAAGCTAAGGCTGCTGGTGCTGACTTTGTTGGTTTGGATGAGTATATTGATAAAATTAAAAAAGGATGGACAGATGTTGATGTTATCATCACTATGCCTCCTGTAATGGCCAAAGTAGGACAACTAGGACGTATCTTAGGACCAAGAGGATTAATGCCAAACCCAAAAACCGGAACTGTTACTATGGAAGTAGGAAAAGCAGTTGAAGAGGTGAAAAAAGGAAAGATTGACTTTAAAGTCGATAAATATGGTATTATTCATTCCGCTGTTGGTAAAGTATCATTTGAACCAAACAAGTTGGTTGATAATATTCGTGAATTTGTTGGTATGGTTAATAAATTGAAACCAGCTGCATCTAAAGGAACTTATATTTCAAGTGTATACCTTTCGAGCACGATGAGTCCTGGATTAAAAATAGATCCAAAATCTATTTAAAAAGAGAAAAAATTATTGATTATGAAACGCGAAGAGAAAGATATCATAGTTAACAATCTGGTTGATCAACTTAATGGTTCACCTCATTTTTATCTTACGGATGCAAGTGAACTTAACGCTGAAGCTACAAGCTTATTGCGAAGAAGGTGTTTTGCTAGTGAGATTAAAATGGTTGTTGTTAAGAACACCCTTTTAAAAAGAGCATTAGAGCAGACAGAATATAAAGTTGAAGAATTATATGATGTTTTAAAAGGATCAACTGCGATAATGTTTACTAATACTGGTAACGGACCGGCAAAATTGATAAAAGAATTTCGTAAGAAATTTGAAAAGCCTTTAATTAAGGCCGCTTATGTAGAAGCGTCAGTTTATATTGGTGACGATCAGTTAGATACGTTAGTAAATGTTAAATCTAAAGAAGAATTGATTGGTGATTTAATTGCATTATTACAATCTCCAGTTAAGACAGTAATGTCTCAATTACAATCAGGAGGAAATATCCTGTCTGGTGTTGTTAAAACACTATCAGAAAAAAGCGAATAAGTAAAAAAGAATAATAAAAATTAATTTTAAAAATAAGGAAAAATGGCAGATTTAAAAGCGTTTGCAGAACAATTGGTTAATTTAACTGTAAAAGAGGTAACTGAATTAGCAGACATATTAAAAGAAGAATATGGTATTGAGCCTGCAGCTGCAGCTGTTGCAGTAGCTGGTCCTGCAGCTGAAGGTGCTGGTGAAGCTGAAAAAACTGAATTTGACGTAGTTTTAAAAGCACCGGGTGGAGCTAAATTACAAATCGTTAAATTAGTTAAAGAATTAACTGGTTTAGGATTAAAAGAAGCTAAGGAATTAGTTGACAGTGCACCAAAAGCTATCAAAGAAGCAGTTTCTAAAGAAGAAGCAGACTCACTTAAAACACAATTAGAAGAAGCAGGAGCAGAAGTTGAAGTTAAATAGAATTGATCTAACATATTAGCTTACAGGGTTTAGGATCCCCACGATGGGATCTTAAGCCTTTTTATTATCTTAAGTGTTTGAGTTCAATTAATTTATATAGTCAATGGCTTCAAATATATTAAACAAAAGAATTAGTTTCGCTTCAGCAAAAAATCAGTTAGATTATCCTGATTTTCTTGAAGTGCAGTTAAAATCCTTTCAGGATTTTTTTCAACAGAATTCTACAACAGACGAACGAAAGAACGAAGGTTTATATCAGGTATTTAGTGATAATTTTCCGATAACTGATACAAGAAACAATTTCGTTTTGGAGTTTTTGGATTATTTTATTGATCCACCAAGATATTCAATTGAAGAATGTATTGAAAGAGGTTTGACATTTAGCGTACCGCTAAAAGCAAAATTGAAACTGTATTGTACTGATCCTGAACATGAGGATTTCGATACAGTTATCCAGGATGTTTATCTTGGAACAGTTCCTTATATGACTAATCGTGGAACATTCGTAATAAACGGAGCAGAACGTGTAATCGTTTCTCAACTTCACCGTTCTCCGGGTGTTTTCTTCGGTCAGAGTTTGCATGCAAATGGAACTAAATTATATTCAGCAAGAATTATTCCTTTCCGTGGTTCATGGATCGAATTTGCTACAGACATTAATAGTGTTATGTATGCATATATTGATCGTAAAAAGAAATTGCCAGTTACTACTTTATTAAGAGCAATTGGATATGAAAGCGATAAAGACATTCTGGAAATTTTTGATTTAGCTGATGAAATTAAAGTTTCAAAATCAGGTTTAAAGAAATACGTTGGGCGAAAACTCGCAGCAAGAGTTTTAAAATCTTGGGTTGAAGATTTCGTTGACGAAGATACTGGAGAAGTAGTTTCTATTGAAAGAAACGAAGTTGTTATTGATCGTGAAACAGTTATTGAGAGTGATCATGTTGATCAGATCGTTGATTCCGGTTCAAAAACAATTTTACTTCATAAAGAAGATCAGAATTTAACCGATTTTGCAATAATTTACAATACTTTACAAAAAGATCCTTGTAACTCTGAAAAAGAGGCAGTATTGCATATCTACAGACAATTACGTAACTCAGAACCACCTGATGAAGCAACTGCTCGTGACGTAATTGATAAATTATTCTTCTCTGATAAGAGGTATGATCTTGGTGATGTTGGTAGATTTAGGTTAAATAAGAAACTTAAACTTGAAACACCAGTAGACACAAAGGTCCTTACAAAAGATGATATAATTCAGATCATTAAATATTTGATTGAATTAATAAATTCGAAAACAGATGTTGATGATATTGACCATTTAAGTAACAGACGTGTTCGTACAGTAGGAGAACAATTGTCAAATCAATTTGGAGTTGGTCTTGCAAGAATGGCAAGAACAATTCGTGAAAGAATGAACGTTAGAGATAACGAAGTATTTACACCAATCGATTTGATTAATTCAAAAACACTATCTTCAGTAATAAATTCTTTCTTTGGAACAAACCAGTTATCTCAATTTATGGATCAAACAAATCCATTAGGCGAAATGACTCATAAAAGACGTATGTCTGCATTGGGACCTGGTGGTTTATCAAGAGAAAGAGCTGGTTTTGAGGTTCGTGATGTTCACTATACTCACTACGGAAGACTTTGTCCAATTGAAACTCCTGAAGGACCAAATATTGGGCTTATTTCTTCACTATGCGTATTTGCTAAGATTAATAAATTAGGATTTATAGAAACACCTTATAGAAAAGTAACTGAAGGAAAAGTTGGTTTGAACGATGAATCTGTTACTTACTTAAGTGCTGAAGAGGAAGAGGGAATTATTATTGCGCAAGCAAATGCCCCAATTGACGAAGAAGGTAAGTTTGTAAATCAAAGAATAAAAACAAGATTAGATGCTGATTATCCATTAGCTACTCCTGAAGAAGTTATTCTTATGGATGTTGCGCCTAATCAGATTGCTTCTATAGCTGCATCACTTATTCCATTTTTGGAGCATGATGATGCTAACCGTGCATTAATGGGATCTAACATGATGCGTCAGGCTGTTCCTTTGTTACAGCCACAAGCGCCGATTGTTGGAACAGGTCTCGAAGAGCATGTTATTAAAGATGCAAGAATTCAGGTTGTTTCTGAAGGTAAAGGAGTTGTTGAGTATGTTGATGCAGAAGAAATTGTTATCAGATACGAAAGAAGTGAAGAAGAAAAATTTGTAAGTTTTGATGATGATATCAAAAGATATAGATTGCCAAAATTTGCTAAAACAAACCAGAATACTTGTGTTAACCTAAAACCAATTGTTCAAAAAGGACAAGATGTAATCAAAGGTCAAATTCTTACTGATGGTTATGGAACGGAAGAAGGTGAATTAGCATTAGGAAGAAACCTTAAAGTTGCTTTTATGCCTTGGAAAGGGTATAACTTTGAGGATGCAATTGTAATTTCGGAAAATGTAGTTAAAGATGATGTCTTTACTTCAATCCATATTGATGAATACTTACTTGAAGTAAGGGATACAAAACGTGGTCTTGAAGAATTAACTGCTGATATTCCTAATGTTAGTGAAGAAGCAACTAAAGATCTTGATGAGAATGGACTTATCAGAATTGGTGCTCATGTAAAACCTGGAGATATTTTAATTGGAAAAATTACTCCAAAAGGTGAGTCAGATCCATCTCCAGAAGAGAAACTTTTGCGTGCAATTTTTGGTGACAAAGCTGGTGATGTTAAAGATGCTTCATTAAAAGCGTCTCCATCATTAAGCGGAGTTGTTATTAATAAGAAATTGTTCTCAAGAGCGATAAAAGATAAAAAATCAAAAAATAGTGACAAGGTTGAACTTGAAGCTATCGATAAAGAATTTGATTTTAAAATTGAACAGCTAACTCAAAAATTAATTGACAAATTATTCATTTTAGTTAACGGTAAAACTTCGCAGGGTGTAAAAGATTTCTATAATGTAGATGTAATTCCAAAAGGAATTAAGTTTACAATAAAGATGTTACAAGAAATTGATTACATGAATATTAATCCTGGGAAATGGACAACAGATAAATCAAAGAATGAAATAATTAAACAATTGTTACATAATTATATTCTTAAACGTAAAGAGATTGATTCTCATTTAAAACGTAAAAAATATAATGTTACAATTGGAGATGAGCTACCAACTGGTATTATTCAAATGGCAAAAGTTTATATTGCTAAAAAACGAAAAGTAAAAGTTGGTGATAAAATGGCAGGTAGACACGGTAATAAAGGTATTGTTGCTAGAATCACTCGTGTTGAAGATATGCCTTTCTTAGAAGATGGAACACCTGTTGATATTGTTCTAAACCCATTAGGTGTACCTTCAAGGATGAACCTTGGACAAATTTATGAATCAGTACTTGGCTGGGCAGGTAAAAAACTTGGAGTTAAGTTTGCAACACCAATCTTTGATGGAGCAACACTTGAACAAATAACAGGTTATACCGATAAAGCTGGAGTTCCAGCATATGGAAAATCATATTTATATGATGGAGGAACTGGTGAGAAATTCCACCAACCTGCTACTGTAGGAGTTATCTATATGCTTAAACTTGGTCATATGGTTGAAGATAAAATGCATGCTCGTTCAATTGGACCATACTCATTAATTACGCAGCAACCACTTGGTGGTAAAGCTCAGTTTGGAGGTCAGCGTTTTGGTGAAATGGAAGTCTGGGCACTTGAAGCATTTGGAGCATCTAATATTCTTCAAGAAATTCTAACTGTTAAATCTGATGATGTTAACGGTAGAGCACGTGCTTATGAAGCAATTGTTAAGGGTGAACCTATGCCAATGCCTGGTATACCTGAATCACTTAATGTATTGTTACATGAGTTACGAGGTTTAGGATTAAGTGTGAATCTTGACTAACTAATAATAAATAGGATGCCAGTGTAAAAGTGGCATCCTTTACGATTTTAATTTTTATATACATTTAATATAAATTATATGTCATTCAGAAGAGATAATAAGGTAAAGAATAATTTTACAAAAATCTCTATAGGTTTAGCTTCTCCTGAAGAAATACTGGAACGATCCAGTGGCGAGGTTTTAAAACCTGAGACAATAAATTACAGAACTTATAAACCAGAACGAGATGGTTTATTCTGTGAAAGGATATTTGGTCCTGTAAAAGATTATGAATGTCATTGCGGTAAATACAAGCGAATCAGATATAAAGGAATTGTTTGTGACCGTTGTGGAGTAGAAGTGACAGAGAAAAAGGTGCGAAGAGAAAGAATGGGACATATTTCTTTGGTTGTTCCTGTAGCACATATCTGGTATTTTAAATCATTACCAAATAAAATAGGTTATTTACTTGGTCTTCCTACTAAAAAATTGGATACAATTATTTACTATGAAAGATATGTTGTTATTAATCCTGGTATAAAAGCCGAAGATGGTATTAATTACCTTGATTTCTTAACAGAAGAAGAATATCTTGATATCTTAGAAAGTCTTCCAAAGGAAAATCAATATTTAGACGACTCAGATCCAAATAAATTTATAGCAGATATGGGTGCGGAAGCTCTATATAAATTGCTTGAAAGAGTTGATTTGGATGAAATGTCATATTCGCTTCGTCATAAAGCTAATACTGAAACATCTCAGCAACGTAAAAATGAAGCACTAAAAAGATTACAGGTTGTAGAAGCATTCAGAGCTTCAAAAAGCGTTAACAGACCGGAATGGATGGTTGTAAAAGTTGTTCCTGTAATTCCACCAGAGTTGAGACCATTAGTTCCTCTTGATGGTGGACGTTTTGCTACTTCTGATTTAAATGATCTTTACAGAAGAGTTATAATCAGAAATAACAGACTAAAACGTTTAATAGAAATTAAAGCACCTGAAGTAATTTTACGTAATGAAAAACGTATGTTACAGGAAGCAGTTGATTCATTATTTGATAATTCAAGAAAATCAAATGCTGTAAAAACTGATTCTAACAGAGCTTTAAAATCATTAAGTGATAGTTTAAAAGGAAAGCAAGGACGATTCCGTCAGAACTTACTTGGTAAACGTGTTGACTATTCTGCACGTTCGGTAATTGTAGTTGGACCAGAATTGAAATTGCACGAATGCGGTTTGCCAAAAGATATGGCAGCTGAGCTTTACAAGCCTTTCATTATAAGAAAACTTATTGAAAGAGGTATTGTAAAGACTGTTAAATCGGCTAAGAAAATTGTTGATCGTAAAGATCCTGTTGTTTGGGATATCTTAGAAAATATATTAAAAGGTCATCCGGTTATGCTTAACCGTGCTCCAACATTGCACCGTTTAGGTATTCAATCGTTTCAACCTAAGTTAATTGAAGGAAAAGCAATTCAATTACATCCACTTGTTTGTACAGCATTTAATGCTGACTTTGATGGTGACCAGATGGCAGTTCACTTACCTTTAGGTAATGCAGCTATTTTAGAAGCACAAATGCTAATGCTTGCTTCTCATAATATCTTGAATCCTGCAAATGGTGCTCCAATTACAGTACCTTCTCAGGATATGGTATTGGGATTATATTACATTACAAAACAAAGGGATGGCGTAAAGGGAGAAGGTTTAACATTTTATTCTCCTGAAGAAGTTACAATAGCTTATAATGAAGGTGCTGTAGCTTTACATGCTAGCATTAAAGTTAAGACTCATGATGTAGTTGATGGAGAGTTTGTTAATCGCTTGATTGAAACCACTGTTGGGCGAGTATTATTTAATGAGTTTGTTCCTAAGCAAGCTGGTTATATCAATCAAGTTTTAACAAAGAAATCTTTAAGAGATATTATTGGAGATGTTCTTAAGAAAACGGGAACTGACATAACAGCAAAGTTTTTAGATCATATAAAACATCTTGGATATCAGATGGCATTTAGAGGTGGATTATCTTTTAACCTTGATGATGTAATTATACCTAAAGAAAAGCAAATTCTTGTTGATGATGGTTATGCTCAAGTTGATGAAGTATTGAATAACTATAATATGGGTTTCATTACTAACAATGAGAGATACAATCAGATTATTGATATATGGACGCATATTAATGCGAAGCTTACTCAAACCTTGATGACGAAATTAGCGAAAGATAATCAAGGATTTAACTCAGTTTATATGATGTTAGATTCTGGAGCAAGGGGTTCGAAAGAACAGATTCGTCAGTTATCTGGTATGAGGGGTTTGATGGCAAAACCACAAAAATCGGGAGCATCTGGTTCTGAGATTATTGAAAATCCTATTCTTTCGAATTTTAAGGAAGGTTTATCCGTTCTTGAGTATTTTATTTCTACTCACGGTGCTCGTAAAGGTTTAGCTGATACAGCTCTTAAAACTGCTGATGCGGGTTATTTAACACGTCGTTTGGTTGATGTTTCTCAAGATGTAATCATTCAAGAAGAAGATTGTGGAACGTTACGTGGTTTGGTTGCTACTGCTATCAAGAAAAATGAAGAGATAGTAGAAACTTTATATGAAAGAATATTAGGTCGAACAGCTGTTCATAATATTTATAATCCTTTAGATGGAGAACTTATTATAGCTGCTGGTAAAGAAATCACTGAAGAAATAGGTAAGCAAATTGAAGAATCACCTATTGAACAGGTTGAAATTAGATCAGTATTAACTTGTGAATCTAAGAATGGAGTTTGTACTAAGTGTTATGGTAGAAACTTAGCTACCGGAAGAATGGTTCAAAAAGGTGAAGCGGTTGGAGTAATTGCTGCTCAGTCAATAGGAGAACCAGGTACACAGCTTACACTTAGAACATTCCACGTTGGGGGTACTGCTTCAAATATTGCAGCAGATTCAAGCGTAATAGCAAAATATGATGGTACAGTTGAAATTGAAGAATTGAGAACTGTTGAGAAAGTTGAAGAAGATGGCAAAAAAGTAAATATTGTTATTGGACGACTTGCTGAGATGCGCATAGTTGATGAGAATACAAAAATTGTTCTTGCAACAAACACAATCCCTTACGGTTCGAAACTTTATATTAAAAACGGAGCGAAGGTTAAGAAAGATACTGTAATCTGTGATTGGGATCCATACAATGCTTTAATTATATCAGAGGCTACTGGTAAGTTAATTTTTGATAGTGTTATTGAAGGTGTAACTTTTAAAGAGGAATCTGATGAGCAAACTGGATTCAGAGAAAAAGTTATTATTGAAACTAGAGATAAGAAAAAGAATCCAAATGCAAAATTAGTTACTAAGGATGGTGAAATTATCAAAACTTACAACTTGCCTGTTGGAGCTCACATGAGTATTGAAGATGGTCAAACTGTAAAATCTGGTGAGATACTTGCTAAAATTCCAAGAGCTGTTGGTAAATCTGGTGATATTACTGGTGGTTTACCACGAGTTACTGAATTATTTGAAGCACGTAATCCTTCAAATCCTGCAGTAGTTTCTGAGATTGATGGTGAAGTTGCATTTGGTAAAATTAAGCGTGGTAACAGAGAGATTATAGTTACTTCCAGAACAGGTGAAGTAAAAAAATATCTTGTATCCTTATCTAAACAAATTCTCGTACAAGAGAACGATTATGTAAGAGCTGGAATTCCTTTGTCAGATGGAGCAACAACTCCGTCAGATATATTGGCTATTAAAGGACCAACAAAAGTTCAGGAGTATATCGTAAACGAAGTTCAGGAAGTATACCGTTTGCAGGGTGTGAAAATTAACGACAAGCATTTCGAAGTAATTGTTCGTCAAATGATGCGAAAGGTTGTTATTGAAGATCCAGGCGATACTAAATTCCTTGAAAAACAAGTTGTTGATAAACGGGGATTCATGAACGAGAATGATTGGATCTATGATAAAAAAGTTATTGCTGAACCAGGAGACTCACAAGTTTTTAGATCTGGACAAATAGTTACAGCAAGAAAGCTTAGAGATGAAAACTCAATTTTAAAACGTAAAGATTTAAAACTTATTGAAGCCAGAGATGCAGTTCCTGCTACATCAAGTCAGGTGTTACAAGGAATAACAAAAGCAGCTCTTCAAACAAAGAGTTTTATGTCTGCAGCATCGTTCCAGGAAACAACAAAAGTTCTTAACGAAGCAGCTATTCATGGAAAAGTTGATGGTCTGGAAGGATTGAAAGAAAACGTTATCGTTGGACATAAAATACCAGCAGGAACAGGACTACGTGATTATGAAAAAATTGTTGTAGGTTCTCGCGAAGAATACGATAATTTGATGTCTACTAAGGAAGATTAACTAAATAAAGAGGATATCATGGAAGACGATAAAAAACAAAAAAAAGGACAAATAAATATTGATCTGAAAGAGGATGTTGCGCAGGGTATTTATTCAAATCTTGCTGTTATTACTCATTCAAGCTCAGAATTTGTTTTGGATTTTGTAAGAGTTATGCCAGGTGTTCCGAAAGCTGAAGTTAAATCAAGAATAATATTGACACCGGAACATGCAAAACGTTTTTTGAATGCATTACAGGATAATGTTGAGAAATATGAGAAAATGCATGGACCGATCAGGAAATCTGAAGGCGGTGGACCAATGATGCCAATGAATTTTGGCGGACCAACTGCTCAAGCTTAGGATAATTTATAATAATAAAAAGGGTGAATCAATTGATTCACCCTTTTTTTATATTAAAAAGATTCTCCAGAAAATAAAATAAAATCCAAATCCGGTAAGTACAATTAAACCTACCCAAGATAATACCTTTAGCCATAATTTGGGTTGGTTTTCTTTGGATACATTCTTGCCAGTAACCGCTCTTAAATTTAAATATCCTAAAACAGGAGCAGTTAAAAATGAAAGTGTGGAGGCCAAATCAACCATAAAACTCATCCCTTTTAAAAAGAAGATTATAATAACCATTGTTCCTGTTAAGAGAATTCCTAACCAAAACCATGATAACCAATTTCATTTAGCATTATCATTCTTTTTAAGTTTAGGAATCAATAATTCTGTTGCTGGTTTTAAAACTCGGGGATAAGCGTCGAGGCAAGTAAGTGCAGTGCTCGACATAGTTGTAAGTGCCGCAATTGCAATAAGTAATGCTATATCACCAAAGCTCCATGTAAAATTTTAATAAATTCTTGATTTTCATGTTTGCTTATTAAAAGAGACACAAATTTAATCAGACTATATCAAATATTGAAAATGTATTATTTTTTATTACTTAACATCTCTTAAAAATCATTGTTAATAAATCAACTTAAAATTGTTTAAATCAATTAAAAATAAATGATTTAAAATAAATTATAATTTTTAAGTTTGCCAGTGTTTTTTAGAATAGTTCCAAAAAACAGCCCGGAAGAAATAACAAGCTTTTAATATATACATATTTATATAATTATTAGTAAGTTTGGTTTCTTGTTTTGTTAGGCACTTATTTTTATATTTGCCAACCTGAAAAAGCATTAACATTTTGGACTCTAATTGATTTATTATCTGACCTTAATCATAATTGATAGCAAATCAATGTCTTACGCTTGTTTGTTTTTTCGAACTCGAATTTAAATGTGAAAGAATTTAATTATTAACTTAAATATAGATTAAATGAAAATTCTAATTTGCTTAAGCAATGTACCGGATACAACAACAAAAGCAAAATTTGTAAATGAAAATACCGCTTTTGACACTACCGGAGTACAATGGATTATCAATCCATGGGATGAGCTTGCGCTAACAAGAGCTATCGAACTTAAATCAGATGTAACAAATTCAATTGAAAATATTACAGTTATAACAGTAGGCGGTAAAGATTCTGAACCTACAATGAGAAAAGCATTAGCAATTGGTGCTGACGATGCTGTAAGAATTGATGCTGAACCAAAAGATGCTTATTATGTTGCAGCTCAAATAGCAGAATACTTAAAAAGCAATCCTTTCGATTTAATTTTTAGTGGAATTGAGTCAGCAGATTATAATGGTTCTGCAGTTGGTGGAATGGTAGCGGAATTCTTAAATGCTCCTTCTATATCTGCAGTTTCAGGATTAAATATTGAAGGTGGCCAAGTGAAGATTACTCGCGATATAGACGGTGGAAACGAAGAAGTTTCTGTTGAATTACCTGCTGTACTTACAGTACAAAAAGGTATCGCAAAAGAACCTATGATCGCAGCTATGCGTGGTATTATGATGGCACGTAAAAAGCCTTTAAATGTAGTTGCTCCTGTTGAAGTTGAAGCATTAACTGAAATTGTTAATTTCGAAATGCCACAACCAAAACCTGCTTGCAAAATGATTGAACCTGAAAACGTAAAAGAATTAGTTGACTTACTTCAAAACGAAGCAAAAGTTATCTAAATCAGGAATCAATAAAAATTAAATTAATTAAGAATTAAACAAAATTAGATATGTCAGTATTAGTATTTACAGAAAATTGGGACGGAAAATTCAAGAAAATGTCTTTTGAATTAGTTTCGTACGCAAGTAAAATTGCTGAAATGTTAAATACCCAGACTGTTGCCTTATCAATAGGTAATGTTCAGGAAGATGAACTTAAAACTCTTGGGAATTATGCTGCAGATAAAATTGTATCTGTAAACAATGATAAATTAAACAACTTAGATAATCAGGCATACACATCAGTTATTGCAGAAGTTGCTGCAAAAGAAGATGCTAAGGTTATTATTATTGCTCAAAATAATATGGGTAAAGCATTAGCTCCAAGATTATCAGTAAAATTAAAAGCTGGATTAGGTGCTGGTGTTAGTAAATTACCTGCAAGTGTTGAGCCTTTTACTATTTTCAAAAAAGTTTATTCAGGAAAAGCATATTCAAATGTTGTAATTAAATCTGATATTAAGATTTTAACTTTAGCTCAGAACTCATTCGAATTTGAAGAAAATGTAAAATCTCCTGCAATTGAAAACTTTGAATCAACAATAGGCGATGTTAAAACTTCTGTTTCTAATGTGCAAAAGCAAACTGGTAAGATCTTATTAAACGATGCCGAAATTGTAATTTCTGGTGGTCGTGGAATGAAAGCAGGTGATCAATGGGGACCAATTGAAGAGTTAGCAGAAGTACTTGGTGCTGCAACAGCTTGTTCTCGTCCAGTTTCTGACGAAGGGTGGAGACCTCACGATGAGCATACTGGACAAACAGGTAAAATTATTGCTCCGAACTTATATATCGCTGCTGGTATATCTGGTGCAATTCAGCATTTAGCTGGTATTAGTTCATCGAAATGTATTGTTGCAATCAATACAGATAAAGATGCTCCAATATTTGAAGCTGCAGATTATGGAATTATTGGTGATGCTGCAAAAGTTTTACCAGATTTTATTAATGCAGTTAAGGAAATAAAATAATCTTAAGATTAATGAATATAGCAAAGACAAAAGTTTAGTAAAATATCTTTTGTCTTTGTCTTTTTATATAAAAGCCAAAGTTGTTATTTAGATTATAAATAATTATTTTGGCACCGATTTTTAAGGAATGAATTTTACAATTAAACTATAAGACTATGATAAATAGTATAATATTTATTTTATTGTGGGTTGCAGCAATAGCTTTTTTTGCTTGGAATATTAAAAAGATTTCAAGAAATATTAAGCTTGGTCGAGACATCGAAATAAAAGACAAGAAGAAAAAAAGATGGGGTCTTGTACTCAAAGTTGCTGTTGGTCAATCTAAAATGATGAGATTGCCAATTTCTGGTATTTTGCATGTTTTAGTTTATGCTGGATTTATTTTGGTAAACATTGAGATGTTGGAAACAATGATCGATGGTGTTGCTGGAACGCACCGAATCTTAGCTCCAATTTTTGGTTTTTTATACCCAATTGCAGTTAGTTCATTTGAGTTTTTTGCACTTTTTGTAATGATTGGATGTATTGCATTCTTGACTCGAAGAAATGTAGTGAAAGTTGATCGATTTTGGAAGCCGGAAATGAAATGGTGGCCACGTTTAGATGCTAACATAATTTTGATTGCTGAAGTTGTTTTAATGACATCAATCTTTTTCATGAATGCTTCTGATTATATTCTTCAAACAAGAGGAGCAGAACATTACCACGAAGTAGGATCATTTTTCTTAAGTTCATTCTTTGTTCCAATGTTACAAAATATTCCATCAGAAACATTAATTCTTATTGAAAGAACTTGCTGGTGGTTACACATTGTAGGTATTATGATTTTCTTAAATTATATTCCTTATTCAAAACACTTTCACGTATTTTTATCATTCTTTAATGTTTATTACACAAAATTAGAACCAGTTGGTAAAATCGCTAATATGCAATCAATTACAACAGAAGTAAAAAGCATGTTAACTGGCGAAGAACCACCAATGGATGAAGATGGTGAAGTTGAAGCTTTCGGTGCTCAGGATGTAAAAGAATTAACTTGGAAGCATTTAATGGATTCTTATACATGTACTGAGTGTGGTCGCTGTACTGCAGTTTGTCCAGCTAATTTAACTGGTAAAATGCTTTCACCACGTAAAGTAATGATGGATATTCGTGATAGACTTGAACTTGTAGGAAAGAATATTGATAAGAATGGCGCTGAATTTACAGATGAAAAATCATTATTTGATTCTATTTCTGCTGAAGAACTATGGGCTTGTACTACTTGTAATGCATGTACAAATGCTTGTCCGGTAAATATCGATCAGGTTTCATCTATTCTTGAGTTACGTAGATATATTGTTATGGAACAAGCTGCTGCTCCGGGTGAGTTAAATGCTATTTTCAGTAACATCGAAAATAATGGTGCACCTTGGCAATTTGCACAAGATGATCGTATGCTTTGGGCAGATGAACTTTATATGAATGAAAAATAGTTAAAAGTTCAAGGTTGAAGGTTCAAAAAGAATTCAATTTTTTAAACTTTAAACTTTAAACTCAAAACTTTAAACTAAATTATTATGTCAGAAAATAAACGTAAAATAGAAGTTCCTGTAATAGCTGATCTTTTTGCTAAAGGTGAAAAGCCGGAATATTTACTTTGGATTGGTAGTGCAGGAGCATTCGACGATAGATATAAAAAAGTAACGCGTGCATTTGTAAAAATTCTTACACATTTGAATATTAGCTATGCAGTTTTAGGTGTTGAAGAAGCTTCAAGTGGAGATATTGCTCGACGTGCCGGTAATGAGATGTTATTTCAGATGCAGGCAATGATGAATATTGAAACAATGAATGCATACGAAGTAAAAAAGATTCTTACTTGCGATCCACATGCTTATAATACTTTAAAAAATGAGTATTCTGATTATGATGGTAATTATGAAGTAATTCATCATACACAGTTTTTACAACAATTAATTGCTGAAGGTAAGCTTAAGATTAATAGCGAACTATTTAAGGATAAGACTTTAACATTTCATGATCCTTGTTACTTAGGTCGTGCAAATGGAGAATATGAAGCTCCACGAGATGTACTAAATGCAATTCCATCTAAGAAAGTGGAAATGAAACGCAATAAAAGCAATGCTTTATGTTGTGGTGCTGGTGGTGGACAAATGTTTAAAGAAGCAGAAAAGGGAGATAAAGAAGTTTTTATTGAGCGTATTGAAGATGCTCTTGAAACAAAAGTCGATATTGTTGTTACTGCTTGTCCTTATTGTATGGTAATGATGACAGATGGATTAAAATACAAAAATAAAGAAGAAGAAATTAAGAATTTAGATATAGCTGAATTAATTGAACAAAGTTTAGAATTATAAATTAAACACAAAATAAAATGGAAAAGGATTTAACCATAAGAGGTGGAGAATTTTTATTAAAGAAGACTGATGCTAACACAGTTTTTATTCCGGAAGAATTTGACGAAGAACAAAAGATGATTGCACAAACATGTGACGATTTTCTTGAAACAGAAGTTTTTCCTATTCTTGATAGAATAGATTCTCAGGAAGAAGGATTAATGAGGAGTATTCTTGCTAAGGCTGGAGAATTAGGCCTTTTAGGTGTTTCTGTACCTGAGGAATATGATGGTTTCGGACAATCATTTGTTACATCGATGCTTGCCAGTGAAAGATTGGGAGCCGGTTGTTCATTTGCTGTTGCTTTTTCTGCACATACAGGAATTGGCTCTTTACCAATTGCTTATTATGGTAACCACGAACAAAAACAAAAATATTTAACAAAACTTGCTACCGGTGAATGGGCTGGTGCTTATTGTTTAACTGAGCCTGGTGCAGGATCTGATGCAAACTCTGGAAAAACGAAAGCTGTTCTTTCTGAAGATGGCAAACATTATATCTTAAATGGACAAAAAATGTGGATCACCAATGGTGGTTTCGCTGATGTTCAAACTGTATTTGCAAAAATAGATAATGACCGTGTTTATAGTGCATTTATAGTAGAAAGAGATTTTGACGGTATTACTTTAAATCCAGAAGAAAAGAAAATGGGTATTAAAGGTTCATCTACAAGACAAATCTTTTATAATGATGTAAAAGTTCCTGTTGAGAATTTATTAGGAAAACGTGGAGAAGGATTTAGAATAGCATTGAATATTCTTCATATGGGTCGTATCAAGTTAGGTGGAAACGTTCTTGGTGCTGCTAAAAGAGCAATTACTCAATCAGTAAATTATGCAAACGAACGTAAACAATTTGGGCAATTGATCTCTAATTTTGGATCAATTAAGCATAAATTAGGTGAGCAAGCAATAAAGACTTTTACAACTGAATCGGCAGTTTACAGAGTAAGTAAAGATATTGATAACGCTATTGAGATTTTTAAAGCTGAAGAAGGATGTGATTATGGTAGAGCTGTAATGGGAGCGTTCGGTGAATATGGAGCGGAAGCTGCTATTATGAAGGTATTTGGTTCTGAAGCATTAGATTATGTTGTTGATGAAACCGTTCAGATAATGGGTGGAATGGGTTTTTCTGCTGAAATGCCTGCTGATAGAGCATACAGAGATTCACGTATCAATAGAATTTTTGAAGGAACAAATGAAGTAAACAGACTTATTATTGCTGATACAATAATAAAAAGAGGACAAAAGAATCATATTGCCTTATTCGAAAAAGCAAAAGAATTAGTTGCCGGATTAGATAACTTAACTGATTCTTTCGAATCTAAAGGGTATTATGAAGATAAAGCTCAAATTGCTGAGAATATTAAGAATGTAGCCATGATATTGATGGAAGCTGCAGTTAATAAATTTGACAGAAAATTAGTATTAGAACAAGAAGTTCAAAATAGTATTTCTGATATTCTTATGGCAGCATATGTAGCAGAATCTAATGTATTGCGTGTACAAAAAATAGAAGCTACTCAGAATTCTGAGAACTTAAGCATATATAAAGATATTCTAGATGTTTATTTATTCGAAGCAACTTCTGAAG
>DAOWGM010000104.1 GCA_030637515.1 Bacteroidales bacterium | reverse complement strand
TTAAGAAATCAGAAAGATGCACCTTCATTTGATATGGTTAGAGCATCGGTAAACCTGACTGTTGCAAGTATATTAATTTCTCTTGCAACATCAATGAAGCTTCCATTATCAACAACTTATGTTACTTTCATGGTTGCAATGGGTACTTCTTTAGCTGATAAAGCCTGGGGAAGAGAAAGTGCAGTATATAGAATTACAGGTGTTATTACTGTAATTGGAGGATGGTTTATGACCGCCTTTACTGCATTCACAGTTGCTTTTTTAATAGCATTGATAATTAGTTGGGGCGGCGTGATTGCAATTGCTGCATTTGTACTTTTTGCATTATACATTGTCGTATATTCTCACACGTCATTCCACAAAAAAGAAGCTGAAAAACAAAAAATAAGAAGATTAGTTGATGAAGATTTGCATACAGAAAATATAATGACAAAATGTTCTTTGGAAGTTAGAAATATGCTTAAATCGGTAGTTAGTGTATTTAATGAAACGGTTATTGGCCTTACTCATGAAGATCGTAAATTGCTTAAAAAAGTATGTAAAGAGGTAGATGTGCTTAACGCAGATGCTAAATACTTAAAAGCTAATGTACATAATACACTTCTCAAATTACAGGAAGAAGAAGGCGAAACAGGTCACTATTATGTTCAGGTTATTGATTACTTAAGAGAAATGGCTCATGCACTTTCATTCATTTCACATCCAAGTTATGATCATGTTGATAATAATCATAAACCATTATTACAAGTTCAAATAGATGAATTAAATGAACTAAAGGATGGTGGTACTGATTTATTCGAAGCAATAATTTATACTATCGATAAGAAACAATTTGAAAACATACCAAATTTAATTGAGAAACAACAAAGTATTCTTGACAACTTAAAATCCGGCCGAAAAAACCAGATTAAAAGAATAAAAAATGATGAGGCCGGAACAAGAAATAGTATTTTATATCTTGGAATTTTAAATGAAATAAAGAATTTCTTGCTTCAATCAATTAACCTGGTTAAAGCGCAAAGAGACTTTGTTGAATACCAAATTAATAATAAAGAATAATTAGTATAGCTACTGTATTTTTGCAGCCGGCTTATAGTCGGCTATTTTTCATTTTTAATCTCCATAACATATCTCAATTGTATGTTTAAGTAAAAAAAACGATTTGTAACAGAATTAAAACATTAGCTTAATATTCGTTTAACATACACACTGCATAATTGCAATAGTAATTGTTAACTCAAATTTCATAATAGAAAATTAAATGAAACAAATCAAACTAACTCTTATCGCATTATTTATAGCAACTACTGCTATTTACGCACAAGAAGCCTCAACTAAAGAATTTGTTCCTTCTGGTAGTCCAAGTGTTATGATATTCTCAAATGCCCATTCGACTTTTATTGATGGAGAGAATTCTTCAGCATTCGAGATACAAAGAGCATATTTTGGATACAAATACTCATTCAGTAAAAGCTTTTCTACAAAAATTACTTTGGATGTTGGAGATTCTGGAACAGGGAAACTTCAAATGACAGCTTACTTAAAAAATGCAGCCTTAGAATATAAAAAAGGTGGTTTAAAAGTAAACTTTGGTTTAATTGGATTATATGGTTTTAAAGCTCAAGAAAAACAATGGGGCTATAGATATATCTATAAATCATTTCAAGATGAGCATAAGTTTGGATCAAGTGCTGACCTTGGTGTAAGTGCTGTTTATAAATTCTCAGATTTTATTAGCGCAGATATGATGATTCTGAATGGAGAAGGTTATAAAAACCTGCAATCTGACAATACCTATAAAGGTGCCTTAGGTGTTACATTAACACCTATAAAGAATCTGAACTTTAGAGTTTATTATGACTATATGAGTACCGATATAGCACAATCAACACTAGCAATATTCAGTGGATACAAAGCTGACAAATTTATAATTGGTGTTGAGTATAATATTCAATTGAACAATAAGTTAGTTGAAGATAATGACTTATCCGGTATTTCATTATATACAACGGTATTAGCAACCAAAAAATTCAACTTTTTTGCGAGATATGATAATTTAAGATCAGCAACTCCTGATGGACAAGATGATCCTTGGAATATCTCAAATGATGGACAAGCTTACATTTTAGGTATAGAATACAAACCGATTAAAGGAGTAAAAATATCACCAAACTTTCAAGGTTGGAGCCCAAAAAATGAAGATGCTGCTTTTGAAACAAGTGTTTATTTAAATTTTTCTTATAGTTTTTAGATAAAAAAATAAAATAAAGATTAATTATATTTATTTCTGTTCCTTTGTTATATAAAGTTTAGATTTATTCCTAATGACAAAACGATTTTCATTTAAACGAAAGCTCTTTCTATACTTTTTTACTGTATTCCTTGCATTTACTGTAGCTATATTATTGTTTCAATACTCAAGAGAAAAAAGGTATAGAACGGATCAATTGAATAATACCTTAAATAGTATAACACAAATTACTCACAACTATATTAAAAGTAATTCAATCCCAGAAACTGAAAATTGGGATATATTAGATTCTATAGTAAAGATTCTTCCGCGAAATGATGTAAGAATAACGATAGTTGATATAAAAGGCATAGTTAATTATGACAGTTCTGTTGAGGATTATAGCTCAATGGAAAATCATAAAGAAAGACCGGAAATTCAAAAATCTATTTATAGTGAATTTGGTACAAATATTAGGAAATCAGCCACAACAGGCACAAGCTATTATTATTACTCTCAGTCTTTTGAAAAATACTTTGTTCGTACTGCAGTTGTGTATGATATTAAAGTAAAAAGCTTTTTAAAAGCCGAAAGATTATTTCTTTTATTTATAGCATTTACCTTCTTTGTCTTTTGGATCGTATTAGACTTAGTAACAAGCAAATTCGGCAAATCAGTTTCTAAACTTAAAGATTTTGCCATAAAAGTTAATCAAGATAAAAAGTATGATCTCGATTTTCGTTTCCCGAAAGACGAGCTTGGTGTAATAAGTAATCAGATTGTACAAATATACCAGAATCTTAAGGAAGCTAAAGAAGACATTAATATAGAAAAAGAAAAGCTATTTAATCACTTAGATGTATTGCATGAAGGTGTTGCTTTCTTTTCTCCTGAGAGAAATAAGACATTAATAAACAGTCACTTTGTACAGTATATGAATATTATTTCCAATCAGTTATCTATTTCAGCTGATGATTTTTTTGACATCAAAGAATTTAAGCCTGTAGTTGAATTTCTCAACCAAAATACGATTGGAGACATAAGTACAGTGCAGGAATTGCCTCGGCTTGAATTTAAATTAAGTAGAAGCGGGAAATATTTTAAAATTCAATGTGTTATTTTTCATGATAAGAGTTTTGAAATTATTATTACTGATATAACTAAACTTGAAAAAAACAGATTGATAAAACAGCAAATGACATCAAATATTGCACATGAATTAAAAACTCCTGTTACATCAATTAATGGTTATCTTGAAACAATCTTAGATGATCCCAATATTGAAGCCGAAAAGAAAAATCATTTTATTGAGAGAGCCAATGTACAAGCAACCAGATTAGCAGATTTAATTAATGATATTGTTATATTAAATAAAATTGAAGAAGCAGGTGAGCATTTTGCCTTTGAAGAAATTAATATTTCAAAACTAATACTTGAAGTTAAAGATGAATTTGAGACTGCTATAGAAAAGAAAAAGATGAATCTTAATGTTGACTTAAAGCAAGATTCAATTGTAGATGGTAACAAACCTTTAATTTTATCTATATTTAGAAATTTGATTGATAACGCCATTAATTATGCTGGGGAAAATACCGAAATACTTGTTAATCTCTACAATGAAGATAATAAATTCTATTACTTTTCATTTTCGGATAATGGAATTGGAATTCCTGAAGAACATTTAACAAGAATATTTGAACGATTTTATAGAATTGGCTCAGACAGATCTCGAAAGTTAGGAGGTACAGGTTTAGGATTAGCTATCGTGAAAAATGCAGTAGTATTACATAAAGGAGAGATTTCAGTTAGGAATTCAGAAAATGGTGGAACTGAGTTTTTATTCACGCTTCCAAAATCAGATAAAAAGTAAAAATCTAACTCAATATTTTTACCAGAAAAATATAAACCCTGCTAAAAATATTCTAGCAGGGTTTACTTAATATGGTTTTGCTTTTATATTAATTTTTAAACTTATATCCTACACCTTTAATTGTTTTTATATGTTCATCTCCAATCTTTTCACGTAATTTTCTAATATGTACATCAATAGTCCTATCTCCAACTACAATATCATCTCCCCATACAGAACTAAAAATTTCATCTCTTGTAAATACTCTATCTGGTTTTGATATTAAAAGTACAAGTAATTGAAATTCCTTTTTAGGTAATACTAACTCTTCTTCATCCCTGGTTACAATGTATCTTTCCTTATCAATAATCAAGTTAGATTGTTTAATTATGAAATCATTATCTACGCTTTTATAATCATTTTCTTTAAACCTTTTTAGCAAAGCTTTTAATCTACTTATTAAAACTTTTGGCTTAACCGGTTTTGTAATATAATCATCTCCACCTGCATCAAATCCTGCTATTTGAGAATAATCTTCACCACGAGCTGTAAGAAAGGCAATAATTGTATTTTGCATCTTTTCATCTTGACGCAAAACTTCACAAGCTTCAATACCGTCCATTACAGGCATCATAACATCCATCAAAATTAAATGCGGGTTAATTTTTTTAGCTAGTTCAACTCCGTCCTTCCCATTTTGCGCAGTAAAAACTTCAAATCCTTCTTTCTCAATATTATAACTAAGAAACTCTAAAATATCAGGCTCATCATCAACAAGTAATATCCTATATTTATCCATTAAATATTAGTTTAATCTTATTTGCGAATTTAATACATATTTAAAAATCAAATATGATAGATGCATTAAGAGATTGTTAACAATCTCTTAATGCTAACTAAACAATTCTACATCAAAGCCTTAATTTTGAGAATTAAATTTGGATCAATACATAATTTATGAAAATATTCTATTGCAGATGGAGGAGCAACTCCAGGAAAATCACCTTCATTACCTAACATATCAGCAATAACCTGAAAGTGCAAATGAGGAGGCCAGTTACCATTTACATTTTCACTACCTATTTTAGCAATTTCATCTCCTCTCCTAACCTGTTGTCCCACTTCTTTATTCTCAATAGAATTTTTACTTAAATGACCATATAAAGTATAAAAAATTTCACCTTCAATTAAATGTTCAAGTATTATGGTTGGACCATAATTTCCAAAGGCTGCATTTTCTTTAAAGCTATGAATTATTCCAGGCAAAGGTGAATAAATAGAACTCCCTTCTTCTAACCAAATATCAATTCCAAGATGAATACTTCGCGGTTCACCTTCATTATTGAAATGCTTACTTCTTTTATAAATTAAGCGATCTTCAAAATAGCCACCAACACCAACTTTCTTTTTTTCTTTTTTAAGTTTTTCAAAAACGTAACCAGTAAATACATTTGTATCGTCTAAGTCAATTTCGAATAGTTCTGAGTTATTATCTGAGAAATCGAAAACAAAAACGTTTTTATCACTTAATTCAACATCAACAACACTTGCAAAAAAGTCTCTGTTATCATGAAGAATCTTTACAATATGTTCTCTTTTGTCCATCACTATTTTTTATGCAAGATAATGAATTCTGAACATAATTTCAGATTTACAAGTTAAGATAAAAAAGAAAACCTGGATTCTCGTCCAGGTTTTTATTTCTAATTTAGTGTGAAAAGTTCTTAATTATTATTTGAACAGTTTTACTTTTACTGCAGTAGGACCTTTTTGTCCCATTTCTACTTCAAAACTAACAAGATTACCTTCTTTAATTTCTTCGAGTATATTATTCACGTGAACAAAAACACTTTCTTTTGTTTCCGAATCTTTTATAAAACCATATCCTTTTGAATCGTTAAAAAATGCAACTGTTCCCTTTCTTACAGGGTCAAAGTTTTCGGAATCGCTTTTAGGAATTCCTAATTCAATATCTTCTGCATTTATTTCCTTTTTCTTATCAGGATCTGGAGGAGTAGAAGTTATTCTTCCGTTTTCATCAACGTAAGCAATCATATCATCAAGACTAGTTTTCTTTTCGCCTTCTTTTCTAGCCAGTTTCTTCTTCTCTTTTTCTTTTCTCTTTTTCTCTTTCTTGCTTCGAACTTCTTTTTTGTTGAAAGTTTCTTGTGATCTTCCCATAAATATGTTTTACTTTTTTATTTTAAAGTTAGTATTTGTTTTCTTGTTTTGCAATTTTCTAATTCTCTAAAAGAGTAATATTTGATTTTAATAACATTTTCAATTTCAATAATCCCCTACTTTTTATTTGGCGAATACGTTCCGAAGACATATCATATTCAAGAGCTATGTCGTGCAGAGAGTAAATAGGAGTGTTAAATAAACCAAAGGACATTGTTAATATTTCTGCTTCCCTTTTTGTAAGTTTACTTAAAGCTCTTTTTATATTTGTTACAAGAGATTCCATCATAGCTTTATTATCAGGCGACGGAATATTACCAGTCTGAACAATATCATATAAATTAAAATCACTTTCAGAATCGCCTGATAATGGTGAATCAAAAGAGATCTGTCTTTTTCTAATATCGTTTGCTTGTTTTACTTCTTCATCAGTTAGATCGAGATAACCTGCAATTTCATCATTGGTTGGTTCTCGCTCAAATTCTTGTTCTAAAAAAGGAATTGCTCTTGTTATTTTATTTATTGATGAAATACGGTTTAAAGGTAATCTTACAATTCTGGTTTGATCTGAAATAGCCTGTATAATTGATTGACGAATCCACCAAACTGCATATGATATAAATTTAAAACCTCGTGTTTCATCAAATTTCTTGGCTGCTTTCACCAATCCCACATTTCCTTCGTTAATTAAATCTGAAAAAGATAAACCTTGGTTCTGATATTGTTTAGCTACAGAAATTACAAAACGTAAGTTTGATACAACCAACTTATCAAGGGCAATTTTATCGCCACTTTTAATTCGAATGGTTAAATCAACTTCCTCCTCAGCAGAGATTACAGGATACTTACTTATTTCCTGAAAGTATCTATTTATTGATCCTTCTGCTCTTTGGGTTATTTGTTTTGTAATTTTTAACTGCCGCATTAATTTCCTTTATTTTTCTTCCTAATTCTTTATATTATCAAAACAATCTATTGAAAATCACACACTTATACCTATACCAATCTGTGTGACTGATACAGGTTTCATTATTTTTAAAATAATTCCTTATTCTGCTACTTTTACATTAATCGCACTAAGTCCTTTTTCTCCATCCTGCGTTTCAAAAACAACTTCTTGTTCAGGTTGGAGACCTGCAAAAGAATTAGCTAAACCAGTACGATGAACAAAAATATCTTCGCCATTTTCTGATTCAATAAAGCCATATCCTTTTACGGGATTGTACCATTTTACTTTTCCTTTAATCATAATAAAATGTTCCAGTTATATTAATAGTCTTCTCTCTTAGGTTTTGCTTCATTAACAACCATTTCCCTACTTTTTAATGCAGTTCCGTTAAGTTCCTGTATAGCTTTATTTGCTTCATCATTATTGTCCATTGTAATAAATCCGAAACCTTTACTTCTGCCACTGTATTTATCTGTAATAATTTTATGAGAACTTACACTACCATACCCTTCAAAAAGTTCTTTTAAGTCGTCTTCATTTACCTTAAAATCGAGGTTTCCTACATAAATGTTCATAGTTGTCTTATTTAGTTGATTTTAGGTAACATTCTATTTGACATATAAAATCTTCAATACTTTTTATAAAACCTGGTGTTGAAAACACCTTCATCAAATGGGTTACCAAAATTTAAAAATCAGGATTTTAAAAAGAGGCAGTGATGAACTAAAATGTGAAAGTAATTAGTAAACTAAAGCACAAATTCTCAAATCTAAATTTTTTCAAAGGTACGCTTTTATTTTCAGTGTTTTACTATTTATCTATTGTTTAGTATACTTAACCGTTGCAATGGATAGAGAAATACTCATTCCATCACCAAGAGTATAATCAGTAAACAACGTAATTAGTTCTTTAGGGTTTGTATCTATTTTACCTGATACATATGTAACTCCACTATCAGCACCTTAATTGCAAGCGAATGCATCAATTATTACAATGATAAGGATTCAATTTTCAGGAGTCTAAAGATTTTACTTACTTAAGCAACTTTATTCCTTCAGGAGTAATCTCAACTTGCTTGTCTTTATATAATTTACCTAGACCTTTCTTGAAAGCTTTTTTACTTATACCAAGCATTTTACTTATTTCTTCAGGAGTACTTCTGTCAGACAAATTTAGAACTCCACTATTTTCTTTAATTGCAGAAAGTACAATCTCGCAATTCTTATCAATGGTATTTTTATAACCTAAAGGTTCTAAAACTAAATCGATTTTACCATCTTCCCTTAATTGCTTAACATATCCTTTAATTCTTTCTCCGGGCTGAATGCTTTTATGGATATCTGATTCAAAAATAAGTCCTCTATACAGATTATTTACAATAGCGTTCATTCCCAAATCAGTCCTGTCGTACAGTAATAAATCTACCTCATCACCTTGCTCTACATCAATTTCATCAAAAAATACAAATTCATTAACTTTAGCAGAACCTATTAAACGTTCTGTTTCCTGATCTTCAAGTAAAAAGATTAAGTACCAGTTTCCTTCCTTCATCTTTTCATTTTGCTCTGCAAAAGGTACTAATAAATCTTTTTGTAATCCCCAATCGATAAATGCTCCAAAATCATTAACTTCTTTAACCTGCAACCAGGCAAATTCTTCTAACAGAACATAAGGTTTTTCTGTTGTAGCTACAATTCGGTCTTCTGAATCTTTATACACAAAAACCTCAATTTCATCATCCATTTTTAAATCATCTGTAATATAAGCGTTTGGCAATAATACTTCATTATCGTCGCTATCTACCAGATAATAACCATTATCCGTTCCTCTTGCTATTTTAAGCTTGTTTGTTTTTCCGATTTTCATATACTATGCAAAGGTATAAAATACTTTTACTTTAATTATGTTTAGTTTTTATTTAACAGTTCTTTCATATCCTCCTCGTAATCAAACTGTAAGTCTTCATGTAATTGCTTTAATGTTTTTTTGATTAGCTCAACTTGGCGTATATAAATATTCTGTAATGCAGCGCTCCTATTTATGCTTGGCTTAAAACTTTTGAGTTTTAAACAAAAATAAATAAGTAAATCTACTTCCGTTTCTTTTTTTTGTGAATATCTTATATACTTTTTTGTTGTAGATAATATTTTTCTTAAACTCTTTCGTATATAGTAATAACTTTTTCTATTTACTTCTACAAACTGCTCATCCATATCGCGTTTTACACTTTCAATAAAAGCCATTTCGTCATATGATTCAAATAGAAGATATGTCAGTAATTCTTTATTCTCTTTTTTGAATCTTGATAATCGCAAACACAATTCGAGCAACTCTTTTGATGAACGCGTTTTTAGCTCATCCTTTATTTCTTTAACACTTGCTGCTTTCATAAATAAATATTTCGAAAAAGTTTGAAGATACTGTTTTATTTCTACTTATAAGATCAAGAAGAAGTTCTCTCTATTTGAGCTTATTCTTCAATATTCACTGAATCATAAATATTCATAGAATCAGGAATCAGAGAATCCATCATTATTCGAAATTGGAGATCCTCTTCAAGCTTTTCAAATCTATCAATTAGCATTTCATAATCTTTTTTTATTGATTCTTGTTCCTTTAGCAAAACCTTATTCTTTTCACCAATTTCATAATACAAGAATGCTCTATCTACAAGAATTCCAAGAAAAAAGAAGATAATAATAAGAATAGTAGTTTTTGATTTGCTCATATTTTACTTTTAAGTAATTTACTAAGTTAAATATTTTTTTGAATCTGAAACAACCTGATCTTTTTATTATTAACTAAAAAACACAGACTAATTGCCTGTGCTTTGAAATAATATTAAAAATTCTATTTGCTATATAAATGCAAGAATTTCTATTTTTGAGCTTTCTTTTCTCTCTTTGCCTGTTTTTTCTCTTTAGCAGACATTTTAGCTTCTTTTTTTACATTTTTCTTTGCATCTTGTGACTTAGCCATATTATTAGTTATTAGTGATTACCAAAAATTGCTCCCGATTCTTAAACAAAGGTACTCTTTATTTAACCCATATATAGCATGGGTTTATTTTATTATTTTGCAAGGTGTTTTTATAAAAAAAATTAAAACCACTATTTTATTGGATGCAAATAACTCAAATAGAAAAAACATTACTGATGTTCTGGTCTTAATAAATCGTTTACCGTTTTAACAGGATTAAATGTTTCTATTGGGACTTCAACAAAAATAGTATTCCATTTTGCCATAGCTCCATTCCATAAACCAGGTAATTCCTGCGCCTTTAATTCTTTTCCATCTTTTGATTTTTTGGAAATAAAACCAGTATTAGGATCACGATATTTTAGTAAATCAAACTTATCACCCTTGTAATCTTTTATAGCACACACCAAATCGACAGGATTAAAATGTGACGATAATTTTAACAATGACACTTGCTGAGCATCGTCCTGATTTATTTGTGAAGATTCTACAATCTGTAAATTAACTGCTCCATTTGACTGAATCACTCGGAATGGTCCTCCTCCCGGTTCATCTTCGTTTTTCACCATTCCACAAACACGAATAGGCTTGTTCAGAATTTCAAGTAAGCGTTTTTTACATATTCCCAAATCCATTTTTTCGTATTTTACAAAATCGTAAGACAATTCCTGTTTAATAAATTGCTCTATTTCCTGAGTTAATTCACAATCGAAATCATTGGATTCTATTTTGTCAATGTAATTAAATATCTTTTCCTGATATGATAAAAGAATTCCGGCAAGAGCTTTTTTATACTTAATCGTTGTTTCTTTAAGTTTTTCAGGAACAACATTATCAATATTTTTAATGAAAATAATCTCGGCATCCAAATCATTGAGGTTTTCGATTAAAGCTCCGTGTCCGCCTGGTCTGAACAATAAAGAACCATCGTTATTTCTGAAAAGATCGTTATTCAAATCAACTGCAATCATATCGGTCGAGGGTTTTTGCTGCGAAAATGATATTTCGAACTTAACCGAAAAATTATCTTCAAGTTTTTTCACACTTTTTGAAACAAGCTTTTTAAACATCTCCTGATGCTCCACCGAAATTGTAAAATGAATTTTAACTTTATTATTTGCTGATTTTGTGTAGTTAATTCCTTCAATTAAATGTTCTTCAAAAGCAGTTTTAGCACTGTTATTATTTATATGAAATAGCAAAATACCTTTTGGCTTTTGTCCATAATTCAATCCTTCTTCAAATAGAAAATATTTCAATATTTCCTTGTATCTCCCCTGCTCCAATAAATTTTCAACATCAAAGTCTTTAGCCTTTAAAACTTCGTTTAGTTTATTATAGAAAGCGAACTTTCTAATATTTGTAAAAAATATTTTTACATCTACATTTCCAACCTGATCTATATTTCCGTACTGTTCTTTTGCAATTTCATAAAATTCAAATAAAAATTTAAACATGCGTGAAGCAGCTCCTGAAGCAGGAACAAACTTCAATGTGTCAGGGTTAACATCTTCAAATAACTTTACAAATGCCGAAATTTTATTATCGTCCAAACGAACTATCCCTTCATTAATAGTTGCAGGTTTATATATATTTAGAAAAGGAAATCCACTTTCAAAATCATTAATCTGGGTTTTAACTTTATCTACAGTTAATCCTTGCTCTTTAATTTGTTGTATATCTTTCTCAGTAAACATTCTTATTTGAATTTAATGTTTATACAAATCTACAATGATTTTAAGTTAATGCTAAAATTTAATGGTTAATTTAAGATTAAATCTTCGTGAAGTTAAATAATTGGGTACAGCATATTGCGAAGCATTTCCAGCCTGGTTACTTACAGTTTTCACCCACATGTACGATATGGTGTTGTTTATATCGAGCAAATTAAATATCTCGAAACTGATCCACATATCTTCAAAAACATTAAGGAAACTGCCAGTTTTAAACTCTTTATCTTTCTTGATTATGACTTTTGAGAATCCCATATCCACACGTTTATATGGTCTCATTCTGTATACCTGATCGTACCTATCTTTTTCAGGTGATGAGAAAGGTAATCGACTTCCATAATGTAAACTCAGATTCATCCTGTACGAAGGATTCATGGGTAAATAATCCTGAAAATACATACTAAAATTTACTAATTGATCAGTCGGACGTGCATAATATCCAGGCTCAATCAACTGTCCTTCATAGTCATAATAAAAATCTCCATCAATATCTTCTTTGGTTTGCATTAATGATAAACTTGCCCATGATTCAATTCCTTGAACAAATTCTCCATTAATTTTAAAATCAATACCATAAGCATAGCCCTTTGCCATATTCTCTGCCGAATATTCCAGATGTACATTATCAATCTTATATGGAATCAAGTCATTTAGAATTTTATAATAAATCTCTGTTGTCACCTTAAATGGTCTATTCCATGCACTAAAATTATAATCGTTACCCAAAACAAAATGGATTGATTTCTGAGATTTAATATCGGGATTAACAACTCCATCGGCATTCTTCATTTCTTTATAGAATGGAGGTTGGTAATAAAATCCAGAGGCAAATCTAAAGAGCATATCCTTTTTCCAGTCAGGCTTATACGATATAGACATTCGTGGTGTAACATTTAATTCCTTATTAAAATCCCAGTAGTTTGCACGCACACCAATATTGAAATAGAAATCAGCATTGTTATATAATTTCTTATTATAAGTATTCTGAACATAACCGGTAACTCTATTCGAGTATATTATATTAGTTGCTCTCGCTGATTCATACAATTCGATCGTGCTTCCATTATTAGGTAAAGAGTAACCTGCAGAATCCAGCATTTCCCACTGATTTACGACATCATCAATAACCTCATAATTGTATTTTGCGCCCCAACGAAGTCTGTTATTCGATTTGTAGTATCCACCTTTAAAAAAAGCTGAATATACGCTTGCTGTAAGATAATTTCTTGCATGATTAAGAAAAGTTCCTACACCTATATTCATTATACTATCGCCATAAGTATCAGAGCCAATGGTATTATCAAGTTCATTTAAGTAATACTGCCCTTGTATATCGTATGTTTCTTCTTCATACGTTCTAAAAGCAGAAAAAATCAATTTAAAAGATAGATTCTCATTTGGATTATAGTTGCTTGTAAAAGCTCCAAGGTAAGTTTCAAATCTGTCTTTTTCATTACCATCATAATAAATATTCAGATTTAATGCTTCATCAATTGTTCCAAATGAGGTTTTTCTGTTTACAGGAACAAATTGGTAACTGTTCAAAGAATAATATCCCAAGAAATCAAAATCGAGCTTATTATTCACTTTATAAGTAAAGTAAGTCTGAAAATCATAAAATTCAGGATTATAATCGCCTTTTGTTTCTAATGAATTCAAAACGTATTGAGATGTTTTATATCTGAAACCGGTATTATAAGTAAACTTACCATTCTTCGAAGCATCTTCTACATGTACTGCTCCACCAAGAAAACTTAATGTAACGCTAGCAGCAAAATCGACTGGTCTAGTGTATCTTATATCCAATACTGAAGACATTTTATCACCAAATCTGGTCTCAAATCCTCCGGAAGAAAAGTGTATCGAAGAAACCATATCGGAATTAAGGAAACTAAGCCCTTCTTGCTGCCCTGAACGAACAAGCATTGGTCGATAAATTTCAATTCCATTAACATAAACCAGATTTTCATCAAAGTTTCCTCCGCGCACAGAATATTGTGAACTCAGCTCAGAGTTAGAGGAAACTCCCGGCATTGTTTTAATCAATGATTCAAGGTTTCCTGAAATATCAGGATTTAGTTCAATATGTTTTGCTTCTATCTTTATTAAGTTACTCTCCGGCGAAAGCTCTCCTGTTACGGAAACTTCACCAATATCGTAGTCGGAAATTTCCAAAATAATATTGAAATTTGAAACTTGATCTGTTTTCGAATTTACCGTAAAACTTTTTGCAGCATATCCAATACATGAAACCTGAATTGAAACATTTTTATTTTGTGGTATTTTAAGATAAAAATGACCATCCTTATCAGAAATAACACCAGTATTATTTGACATATTCCTTATATGAGCTGATTCTATCGAATTACCTTCTACATCAATAACTTTCCCCTCAAATGAAACAACATTTTGCGCCATTGAAGGAAATGCAAAAAATAAAATTAAAATAGTAAAACCAACAACCGACTTCATCATACAACTAATCAATAAATACTAAGCTATAAACACCAAAATCATGAAAATATTATGGTAATTTTAAGAAAGTCAAAACTAATTCATTCTGTTTAGATTAAAAAAAATAATAAATTTATTTCCTTATAAACAACCTATTTAATTATGATTGAACAAAAAGAAATCACACTTCCAGCTTTTAAACGCGGTTATCATATTGTAACGCATTTAATTACGGATGAATTAACGAATCTTCCGGAAAAAGGTCTGCTGCACATATTTATTAAGCATACATCGGCAGCCTTAACTATTAATGAAAATGCAGATCCTTCGGTCACAGTCGATTTCGAACGTTTTATGAATCACATTATTCCTGATGGAAACAACTTATTTTCTCATACAATGGAAGGTCCTGATGATATGGCTGCTCATATCAAATCTTCCACATTTGGTCAATCATTAACAATTCCGATTACAAATTATAAATTAAATTTAGGTACTTGGCAAGGAATATACCTATGTGAATTTAGAAATCGTGGAGGAAATAGAAAAATTGTGATAACAATCTATTACTAATCTTATACTTAAACTTAAGATTTAGAATAATAAAAAAAATAATAGGGTATAATTAAGAATCATCAATAAATTAATTCTTTACTTTCAAATTTAAAACATTATTATTCAGCATTATATAAAGATAATTTCAATTTATATGCGTTAGTTGCAAATTGTAACTATATATCCACTTCTACCTAATATATGTTATTAAAAACATTGTATTTTTGGACAATTATTGAAAATAATACTACATTTGCTTAAACAAAGAAAATTAAAACTAAATATTTTTCGTTGTGCGAGTAAGTAAGATTATTTACTATTATGTAATTGCAATCCAAGTTGGCTACCTCAAGCGCTTCGGTGGTTTATGATTCTGTAAAAAACACTCTATATCAAATATCTTTTTTTCATAAGTATTTGAATTTTCATAACTTATACTTTTTAAAAGCTCAAAACAATATAAAATTAGAACAATATAATATGCAAAAGTTACTATTATTAGGAGACGAAGCCATAGCTCAAGGAGCTTTGGATGGAGGAATGTCTGGTATTTATGCATACCCAGGAACTCCTTCGACTGAAATCACAGAATATGTGCAAGCATCAAAGTTTGCAAAAGAAAAAAATATTCATAGCCAATGGTCAGCTAATGAGAAAACAGCAATGGAATCTGCATTAGGAATGTCTTATGCAGGTAAACGTTCTATGGTTTGTATGAAACACGTAGGATTAAATGTTGCTGCAGATGCATTTATTAACTCATCTATAACTGGTGTTAATGGTGGTTTAGTAGTTGTTTCAGCAGATGATCCATCAATGCACTCTTCTCAAAACGAGCAAGACTCAAGATTCTATGGCAACTTTGCTATGATGCCAATGCTTGAACCTGTTGATCAGCAAGAAGCGTACGAAATGTCTTATCACGGATTTGAGTTATCAGAAAAATTTAAGTTACCTGTTTTGTTAAAAGTAACAACAAGATTAGCTCACTCTCGTGCCGGTGTTCAAACAATGGAACAGAAAGCAGAAAATGAGATTTCTCTTCCATCTAACTTAACACAATTTGTATTATTACCATCTATTGCAAGAAAGCAATATAAAACTTTATTAGGTATACAGGGAGCTTTAGAAGAAGCTTCTGAAGAATCTAAATTCAATAAATACATTGATGGTTCTGATAAATCTCTTGGAATTATTGCTCCAGGGATTGCATACAACTATTTAATGGAGAATTTCCAAGACAGAGAATTAAATAATCCTGTATTAAAAATTGGGCAATATCCAATTCCACGTAAGCAAATCATGAAAATGCTTGAAGAGTGCGATAGAATTCTTGTTCTTGAGGAAGGTGCTCCTATTATTGAAGAATCCTTAAAAGGATATCAAGAAGCTGGAACTCCAATTTCTGGTAGATTAGACGGAACTTTACCACGCGATGGTGAATTAAATCCAAATTTAGTTGCTAAAGCTTTAGGTTTCAAAACTGTATTAGATGGCGAGATTCCTGAATTAGTAAAAAATCGTCCACCTTCAATGTGTATTGGTTGTGGTCATATTGATGCTTACGATGCGTTGAACATATCGATAAAAGAATATGGTATTGGAAGAGTATTTTCTGATATTGGATGTTATACTTTAGGTGCTTTACCTCCATATAATGCTATTAACTCTTGTGTTGATATGGGTGCTTCTATTACAATGGCAAAAGGTGCAGCTGATGCCGGATTAATTCCTGCTGTTGCTGTAATTGGAGATTCAACTTTCACACACTCTGGAATGACAGGTCTTATTGACTGTGTAAGTGAAAATACTCCTGTAACAATTATCATTTCTGATAACTATACAACCGGAATGACAGGTGGTCAAGATTCAAAAGCTCTTGGTAAAATCGAAAACATCTGTAAAGGTATTGGTGTTGATCCTGATCATATTCGTGTTTTCAAACCATTAAAGAAAAACATGGACGAAATGGTTCAAATCATGAAAGAAGAATTAGCATATAATGGTGTTTCTGTTATTATTCCTCGTCGCCAGTGTGTTCAAACAATGAAAAATAAAAAGCTTGCTGAGCAACTTAAAAAGTTAAATCTTAAATAATCTACATTACTAACATAAAAATCATTTAAAACTAAAATCATGAAAACAGATATTATATTAGCTGGTGTAGGTGGACAAGGAATATTATCAATTGCTGCAACTATTGGTATGGCAGCTTTACATAATGATCTACACTTAAAACAAGCCGAAGTTCACGGAATGAGTCAACGTGGTGGTGCTGTACAATCAAATATGAGAATTTCAGACAAACCAATTGCATCGGATCTTATTCCAATGGGAGCTGCAGACATTATTCTTTCGGTTGAGCCAATGGAATCGTTACGATATTTACCATTTTTAAAAGAAGGGGGCTGGGTTGTAACAAACACTACTCCTTTTGTTAATATCCCTAACTATCCGGAAGTTGAAGAAGTTTTAACCGAAGTAAAAAAACAAAAGAATTTTATTGCTGTTGATGCTGATAAAATTGCTTCTGATATTGGTTCAAAACGTTCATCAAACATTGTTATGCTTGGTGCTGCATCTCCATTTTTTGAAATGTCTTTTGAGAGTTTCGAAGAAGGTATTCGACAGATTTTTGGACGTAAAGGAGAAGAAATTGTAAATACAAACCTGAAAGCGTTGAGAGCAGGTAGAGAATTTACAGAAAAAAACAGATAGTATATTCTATAAAATAAATCAAGTGTCATGGATCTTTTCATGACACTTTTTTTATATTCGTATGTTAATATTTTAATATGAGTGACCTTTTAAGAAAATTAAATCCATTTGACATAGTAATTGTAGCATTTTGCTTACTCACAGGAATATATATGCTCTTTGGTCATGCTCGAATTGATCATTTATCAATTCATATCTTATTCAGGATCATTACACTAATTATCATATTTTTACTTATAAAAACAGAAGACTCAAGGAATAAGATATTGCATTTCGTTCGGAATTTCTATCCCTTAATCTTGCTTGGATTTTTTTACAGCGAAACAGATTACTATAACAATCTCCTTTTTGAAAATTTTGATCCACTGTTAATACAAATTGAAAATTTACTTTTTGGCACTCAGCTTTCTTTAGAATTATCCCAACAAATCCCTTTTCAATGGTTTAGTGAATTAATGCACTTTGGTTACTTTTCATACTATATAATCACATTTGCTGTTCCACTCTTGTTCTATTTAAAAGCACCCGAACAATTTGAGAAAACAATGTTTATCATAGTTTTATCTTTTTGTATTTATTATATCATTTTTGTTTTTTTTCCGGCAATTGGTCCACAATTTTATTTCCCGGTTGAACAAAGAGCTGTTCCAAATGGATTTATTTTTCAAAAAATACTGAATTTAATACTTGAAACCGGAGAAACACAAACCGGAGCTTTCCCAAGCTCTCATGTTGGAATGGCTGTATTATTTCTTATCTTAATTGGCAAATATTATAAAAAATTACTTTTTACATTAGTTCCTTTAGTTATCATTTTAATTGCTTCTACAGTGTATATCAAAGCACATTATGCTATTGACATTTTAGCAGGTTTACTTACTGGAATTTTGTTTTATTATTTATCTAACAAGATATATTATAAATACTTTAATTCAACTATAGAGAATAATGTACAATAGATATTAAAAGATTTATATCTAACTTAACCCCGATTTTAATTTATATTAGGAAGACGATATGCTGGAGATTTTAGAAGTTAAAAATAAAGCTGATCTTAAAAAATTTATATACTTACCCGAAAAAATTCATAGAAACCATAAAAATTGGCTTCATCCTTTATATTCTGACGAATGGATTTTATTTGATCCGAAGAAGAATAAAGCATTTAATTATTGTGACACATTGCTTGCCATAGCAAAGAAAGACGGCAAAGTAGTTGGTCGTATTATGGGAATTATTAATCATCGATATAATGAAATTAATAATGATAATTCCGGAAGGTTCTGTTTTATGGAAACATGGGATGATCAAGAAGTTTTTCATGAACTGGTTTCATTTGTCGAAGATTGGGCAAGAAATAAGGGAATGAAGAAACTAATTGGTCCATTTGGTTTTTCAGATGAAGATCCACAGGGTTTTTTAGTTGACGGTTTCGATCAACCTACGGTAATGATTACAAATTGCAGTCTTCCTCACATGGCTAAAATGATTGAAGATGAAGGATTCTCCAAAAAAATGGACTTTGTTCAGTATAATATCAAAACTCCTGAAAAAGTTCCAGCAATTTATGATCGTATTGCTCAACGACCCAAAAAAAGCGGTTTTAAATTAATTGAATTCACTAAGCGAAAGCAACTTAAACCTTTTATTCGTCCTGTACTTGGACTTACGAATGATACTTATACTGAGATATTTGGTTATGTTCCATTTAGTGACGAAGAAATGGACGACTTTGCAAAAAGGTATTTACCGATATTAGATCCAAGATTTATTAAAGTTATAGTTGATTCAGACTCTCAGGTTGTGGCATATGTTATTGGCATGCCAAATATTAGCGACGGAATAAGAAAAGCAAAAGGACGATTGTTTCCTTTCGGATTTATAAAGATTCTTCGTTCAATGAAAAAATCAAATCAATTAGATTTGTTATTGGGTGCAGTTAAAGATGATCTTAGAAATATTGGTTTAGATACCATGATGGCAAAAGCAATGCTTAAATCAACGAATGAACGCGGACTTGAATCTATTGATAGTCATGTAGTAATGGAAACAAATACTAAAATGCGAGCTGAAGTAGAAAAACTGGGTGGCAAAGTATACAAACGATATAGAATTTTTCAAAAAGATTTATAAAAAAAGGGGACATCCTGTCCCCTTCTTAATACAAATATTTTTATTAATTATTTCCACTGAGAATTAAAAAACTGTAGATTTTCACTTACTAACAGTTCTTTAATACTTAAGTCAATCTCAATACTAATTCATTTTCTTTAAATATTTATATAGTTCACTATCAGTTGTAAGGATAACAGATGTTGTTGAATCAAAAGTAGTTCTATATGTCTCCATAGATTTAAGGAAACTATATAAATCCCTTGACATTGAAGATTTATTGTATGCAGAAGCATATATTAATGCCGCTTTTGCATCAGCCTTTCCTTTAATTTCTTCAGCCTTCCTAAATGCATCTGACTGTATTGTTTTAAGCTCACGCTCTTTCTCTCCATTTATTTTTGAAGCCTCACCTTGCCCCTCAGATCTAAATTTATCAGCAATACGAAATCTTTCACTTTTCATTCTTTCATAAACCTGCACTCTTACTTCATGTACATAATTAATCCTTTTAAATCTGAAATCAAGTATTTCTATTCCAAGATCTTTGGCTTGTTCATTAGCAGTTTTTAGGATCATATTTTGAATTTTATCTCTTCCCACATTTATATTCATCAATGAATCTCCAATCAATTCGCCTAGTACACCCGAAGATATCGGAGTTCTGTTACTATTACGGACAGCTTCTTCTATGTTATGATTAGCGATGTAGTCACGAGTTTCACCATCCAAAATATCATCAAGTCTTGAATGAGCTCCTCTTTCATTAGTTAATCGTTTAAAGAACTGTAGAGGGTCGGTAATTTGCCAACGAGCATATGTATCAACAAAAATAAACTTTTTATCTTTTGTAGGGATTTGATTTGGATCTCCATCCCATTCCATATAACGTTTCTCGAAGTAATTTACTTTTTGTACAAACGGAGTTTTAAACTTTAAACCTGATGTTATAACTGCCTCACCAACAGGCTTACCAAACTGCGTAATAACCACTTGTTGCTTTTCATTTACAGTAAATGTGCTTTGTGCTATTAAAATAATTGAAATAACAATTATTACAATTGATATGATTGATTTTTTATTTTTCATAATTCAATTTTTTATTTAATTTTCATTTGCAGCAATGGAAGTGCCTGGGTTCCTTCACTATCTGTAATTACTTTATTACCTAATTTTGGTAAAACATCTTGAAGCGTCTCAAGATATATTCTCCTTTTGGTTACTTCAGGAGCTTTTACATATTCTTTATAG
>DAOWGM010000011.1 GCA_030637515.1 Bacteroidales bacterium | reverse complement strand
TCAGTTACCGGAACTGCCAATATTGTAATGGCTTCGGTTCTTGCACAGGGACAAACTGTAATTTACAATGCCGCTTGTGAACCTTACATTCAGCAATTATGTAAAATGCTTGTTAGTATGGGTGCAAAAATTTCAGGTATTAGTTCAAATTTATTAACCATTGATGGTGTTAAGGAATTAAAAGGTTGCGAACATAGAATACTTCCTGATATGATTGAAATAGGAAGTTTTATTGGTCTTGCTGCAATGACTGGTTCTGAGATTACCATTAAAAATGTTTCTTACGAGAACCTTGGTATTATACCAACTTCGTTTAAACGCCTTGGAATACAATTTGAAAAGATCGGCGATGATATTTTCATTCCTGAACAAAGACATTATCAGATTGAGACATTTATTGATGGTTCTATCATGACAATTGCTGATGCTCCTTGGCCAGGATTAACACCTGATTTATTAAGTGTTATGCTGGTAACAGCTACACAAGCCAAAGGAAGCGTTTTAGTTCATCAGAAAATGTTTGAGAGTCGTTTATTTTTCGTTGATAAATTAATTGATATGGGTGCACAAATTATATTATGCGATCCACATAGAGCAACTGTTATAGGATTAAACAATCAGATACAACTCAGAGCAACAAACATGGTGTCTCCGGATATTCGTGCTGGAGTTGCACTACTTATTGCTGCTTTATCTGCCGATGGAACAAGCACAATACATAATATTGATCAAATAGACAGGGGTTATCAGGATATTGATAAAAGACTAAATGCCATCGGTGCTGACATAAAGAGAATTAATTAAGCAAATCATTGTCAGATTTTCCATTAAACATTATTTTGCGTGCCAATTTGACGTAAAAAATCCTTTTGGCAAAAATTTTGATTGCTATATGCAGACGAGAAATTAAATAATCATTTTTTTATTTTTTAGGGGATGACAAAAAAAACAATAGAAAAAACTGAGAGTAAGAAAAATACTAAAACTTCACAGCCAAAAAAACAACAAGCAAAATCCGCTTCAAAGAAAAAGGAAAAGGAAGTAAAAGCTGAAAAAGAAGAAGTTAAAAAAGAGCTTAAGAAAGAAAAAACAGATAAGGAAATCATAGCCGAACTTAACGATAAGTATTTACGACTTGCAGCCGAATACGATAATTACAGAAGAAGAACATTAAAGGAGAAAATGGAACTTAGCAAATCGGCTGGTGAAGATATCTTAGTTAATATCTTACCTGTAATGGATGATTTTGAGCGTGGTTTAGGCAACATTGATCAGGCTAAAGATATTAATGCTGTTAAAGAAGGCATTCGATTGATATACAATAAATTTGATGAATTCCTTAAGCAACGAGGTGTTAAAGAAATTGAAGCTAAAGAAAAAGAATTTGATACAGACTTACACGAAGCTATCACAAAAATCCCTGCACCAAACAACAAACTAAAAGGTAAAGTTGTTGATGTTATTGAAAAGGGATATTATTTAAATGAAAAAATCATTCGCTTTTCGAAAGTTGTTATCGGCGAATAATTATTACTGAAAAAATACGAACATGTCGAAAAGAGATTTTTACGAGATTTTAGGAGTATCGAAAAGTGCTACACAGGAAGAAATAAAAAAAGCATATCGTAAGCAGGCCATAAAATATCATCCTGATAAAAACCCGGGTGATAAGGAAGCTGAAGCTAAATTTAAAGAGTCTGCAGAAGCTTACGAGATTCTTTCACATCAAGATAAAAGAAGCAGATATGACAGATATGGTCATGCAGGAGTTGGTGGCGCAGCAGGTGGTACAGGAGGCTTTGGCGGCGGTATGTCAATGGAAGATATTTTTGAGAATTTCGGCGATATTTTCGGAAGCGCTTTTGGCGGAGGATTTGGCGGAGGCGGTTTTAGTGGATTTGGCGGATCTCGTTCACGGGGTCGTAGAGTTAATAAAGGATCAAACTTAAGAGTAAAAGTTTCTTTAAGTTTAAAAGATATTTCCCACGGAGTTAATAAGAAAATAAAAGTTAATAAATACATTACATGTGATACTTGTGACGGAAGCGGAGCTAAAGATTCTTCTTCACATACTGATTGCTCCACATGTCATGGTTCAGGTCAGGTAACAAGAGTTACAAGCACTTTCTTAGGGCAAATGCAAACTACTCAGGCATGTCATATTTGTGGCGGCGAAGGAAAAATTATTACAAATAAATGTACAAAATGCCATGGCGAAGGAATTGTTAAAGATGCTGAAGTTATATCGTTGGATATACCTGCAGGAGTTGCCGAAGGAATGCAGTTATCTGTAAGCGGACGAGGAAATGCTGCCCGACGAGGCGGTGTTAATGGCGATTTAATTGTTGTAATTCAAGAAGAAAAAGATCCTGATTTAGTAAGAGATGGTAACGATTTAATTTATGGACTTTATCTAAATTTTGCTGAAGCAGCTATTGGAGCTACCGTTGAAATTCCAACTGTGGATAGTAAAGTAAAAATCAAAATTGAAACTGGTACTCAACCTGGTAAAATTCTTCGATTACGTGGTAAAGGACTACCTGAAGTTAATGGCTATGGAAAAGGAGATTTACTTGTGAATATAAATGTTTGGATTCCTAAGAATTTGTCGAAAGAAGAACAGAAACAAGTTGAACAACTTGCTAATTCTGAAAACTTCAAACCTCAGCCTACAGCTGATGATAAAACTTTCTTTGAAAGAATGAAAAACTTTTTTGAATAAATATTATTTAATATATATAATAACCCTGTTTGGTATTTATCCAAATAGGGTTTTTTATTTTGCATGAACGGGTTCTTGTCTTGCCTTTCTATTAAAACATCAAACATTATTCTTTTAGAATAAATTTCCAAACCATGTAGCCAAAAAAGTCTGTTTTAGGGTTTTTCGCTGCCTTTTTTAATTTCACCTCATTTTCTCCTGTTTCAGTATTTCTTTTTATTATTTAAATCTAAAACACAAACTCATTTCAGAACACGCATAACGTTTCGTGTATTTGTAATGTTAACAAACAGTACTTTAAGTTTAATAAAGATCTGATTTTGAGAATTTTTGTATTGAATTATTCACGTACTTGTAATTCTTTAACACCTAAACCTCTAATTTATGAAAAACCCATTACTCAAAAAAAGAGTAAGCATTTTGGCTGTATTATTTCTAATGCTTAGTCAGCTTGCTTTCTCACAAGAAGCTCCTGAAGACTTATCAGGCGAAGATCTAAAGTCATGGCTAATAACAAATTACTATGATGGCAAACATCAAACTCTTGGATACTCTACTGCAAGAAAGTATCTGTACAATTACATTGATAATGAAAACAATGTAATAACATGTGTTTATTCAGGTTATGAAGTAAACAGTACATATGGAGGCACAACAACCTATCCTGCCCCCATAAACTGCGAACACACTATTCCGCAAAGTTTCTTTAACGAGGCTGATCCTATGGTCTCCGATATTCATCATCTTTTTCCAACTTATGAAAACTGGAATAGTACACGTTCTAATTATCCCTTAACAGAAATTGATGATAATACAACCTCAAAATGGATGTATTTGAATCAATCACAAACAACAATTCCGACAAGTAACATTGATCTTTACAGCGAATCAGCCAGTTCAGTATTCGAGCCACGCGAGGATCACAAAGGAAATGCTGCAAGAGCTATTTTCTATTTTTACACCATGTATCCTACACAGGCAGGAGATATAAGTCAAGTTGGAGATATTGATATTTTTTATCAGTGGCATTTAGATGATCCTGTTGACGCAGAAGAAATTGAAAGAAACAGCGAAATTGAAACTTATCAGGGAAACCGAAATCCTTTTATCGATTATCCTGAACTTGTAGCTCGTGCATGGGATCTTACTCCTGTTAATAGTGCTCCTTCAAGTCCAACATTACAACTAAATGCAGGAGAAACTTCAATTAGTCTTTCATGGAATAATGTTTCTGACGAGAATGGATATAAGCTATACAAATCAAGTGGATCAGAATATTCTCTTTCATCAGATTTAGCGGCGAATACAACAAGCTACACTGACAATGCAGTTTCAGAAAATATTACTTACTCATATTATATTCTTGCTTATAATGATTACGGGAATAGCAGTAATAGCAATATTGTAAGTGGTCAGTTAAATTCCGGGAATACCGGTTCGGGTATTAGTGTAAGTGAAGCCTTAGCAGAATCGATAGGCACTTCAGTTACTGTTGACGGTATTATTACTGAATCGTATAATGGTGTATATGCTTTGATTATGAAAGACATCAACGGTAGTGAAACTATTGTTGTAAAATTAGAAACAGATCAACGGGATGAGTGGAGTCCAGAAAATAACTCAAGTGCAGTTGGAAAAACAATTGAAGTAGTTGGAGTACGTGATACTTATTCATCTGAACAAAGCATTGAGTATGTAACAAGTATTACTGAAATTGGTGGAACTACTGAAGATACTGAAGCTCCAACTGTTCCAAGCAGCTTAGTTTCTTCCGGCGTAACAGAAACATCTGTTAGTTTAAGCTGGGCAGCTTCTACCGACAATGTTGGAGTTACCGAATATGATATTTATAGGAATGGAAGTTTATTATCTTCTTCAAGTAATACTACATATAGCGTAACAGGATTAACGGCTTCAACAGCTTATGCTTTTTATATAAAAGCTAAAGATGCTGCTGAAAATATTTCCGGTGCAAGTAATACTATTAATGTAACAACTTCTGAAATTGTAACTACTTACTGTTCATCACAAGGAAATAATTCATCTTATGAATGGATTGCAAATGTTGAAATAGGTTCTTATACAAATTCATCAGGTGCAGCTAATTATACTGATTTTACTTCTGAAACTATTTCATTAGAAAAAGGAAGTACGGTTAATATTTCATTAACACCAGGATTTAGCGGATCAACATACAACGAATACTGGAAAATCTGGATTGATTATAATGCTGATGGTGATTTTGAAGATTCCGGAGAGTTAGCATTTGATGCAGGCTCATTAAGTTCTACAACTGTTAACGGAAACATATCTGTTTTAGCAACAGCAGAAGGAACTACAAGGATGAGAGTTTCAATGAAATATGATGGAGCTCAAACTGCATGTGAAAGTTTTGATTATGGTGAAGTGGAAGATTATACTGTAACATTTACAGATGCTGTAGTTGATACTGAAGCACCAACAATTCCAACTGCATTAGCTGCAAGCAACATAACTACAACAAGTGTTACTATTAGTTGGAATGCCTCAACAGATAATGTTGCCGTTACAGAATACGAAGTATACCAAGATGGTTCATTAATTGGTAATCCTACTTCAACAAGCTATTCAGTAAGCGGATTGTCATCATTTAATCAATATGCATTTACAGTTAAAGCAAAAGATGCAGCTGGAAATACATCTGCATTAAGTAATTCGCTAAATGTAACAACTTTAGATGGTCAAATTGCTTACTGTGATTCTCGTGGTACAAATACAAGCGATGAATGGATAAATCAAGTTGTTATTGCTGATTTAAACAACTCCTCAGGAGATAATAGCGGTTATGCTGATTTCACAAATCTAACTGCAAATATTGCAGCAAATACAAGCTATGATATTACATTGTACACCGGTTACTCAGGAAGAGCATACAAAGAAGTATACTCAATATGGATAGATTATAACCATGATGGCGTTTTTGATGAAAATACTGAATTAATCTTTTCTGATGATTCAAGATATACATCTTTAAGCGGAACATTTACTGTACCTGATAACGCTATATCTGGAACAACGCGAATGAGAGTATCGATGAAGTATAATAAAGCAGCAACACCTTGCGAAGTATTTGAATATGGAGAAGTTGAAGATTATTCTGTAAACATCATAAATAACAAATCTTTTATGGTAGAATCTCAGGATAACAATGTAATTGTAAATGATATTAAGGCTAAACTTTATCCAAATCCTGCAAATAGCTATACAATATTAGAATTAATTGCAGATGATTATACCGAAATATCTTATAAGGTTGTTGATATTCAGGGTAGAATTCATATTCAAAAAGATAACGTTCAAGTTAACGGATATCAGGAAGAAAGAATAGATATCTCGAATCTGAATACAGGAATTTACTTTATTATGATAACAAACAATGAAATAAACGAAAATTGCAAACTCGTTGTAGAGTAATACCAAACCATTTAACTCAATAAAAAAAGGGGCATACGCCCCTTTTTTTATTTTTCCTTTTTTAATGCCACTTCAGCTTCATTCCGTATAAACCAATTTTCATCTTTTAATGCATTTTTCAAAATTTCATTTCTTTTGGGGCTTTCTAAATCTTTTATAACCCAAATTGCTTTCCAACGAACAAATTCTGGATTTTCTTGATTATCTAAAACTTTCTGAAGAGGTTCAACTACATCATCGCCTCTTTTTATTAATATATTCCGTGCATATTCATTAATCATCCACCAGTTATCATCACATAATGCATGAATAAATTTTTCATTTACCTCTTTTGTATCAAATGACTCAAGAATATGTAATATGATCCACTTACCCATATCCTGTTGTTTATCTACTTCAGAAATTAAAAATTTGATAGCTTTCTCCGATCCAATTTGTCCTAATCTTTGGTAACATACATTTCTAATATCGCTGTTATTATTTTTTGCATAGAACAAAAACAAATTTTCTTGTTTATCTAAATTCACCGATGCTAATGCATTACATGCATTTCTTCTTACAGCTATCTCTTCCGACTCATCTGTAAATACATTCAAACAAGGTGTTATTATTTGATCAGCATTTATTCCTGAAAGAGTCATGGCTGCTTTTCGTCTAGCCCAGGAATCTAGTGATTTATTCATTAAAGCTTCAAGCAATTTATCTGCCGCAGGTTCTCCAATAACTATTAATTTTTCGGATGCTTCATTCCATTGTCTACGCTCCTTTACCAAAACATCTACTAAAGAATCTATTTCAGACTGTAAGTCAGTTATTTGCGCAAAAGTGCTTATCGTAAAAAATAAAGCAATTATTATATAATATATCTTTTTCATGATTAATTATTCAAATGTAGTTACATGATGTGATGTAAGAACTTTATATAGTTCACCATTAAAATCTTGATTAATTTCTTGTAAACTTTTTAATCCAAAAATATATGCAAGACTTACCGGATCAGCTCTAAAACCTGTATGACCTTCATAAAAACCATACATTTGAATATAGTATGCAACCATTTCACCGGTATGAATATGAGTTAATCTTTCAACAAAATCAGTAAGTTCATCATTTGTTAAATGTGTATAATTCTCTACGATATATTCCCTTTCATTCTTGGTTAAATTAACCTGAACTTCCAGATGACACTCTCCTAAAATAGAATCGTTAAAAAGTGAATATTGCCATCCGCGACACGATGGAACCGTATATTTTATTACTCTGTTATTATAAAAGATAGTATCAATTCCTATTGAAGATATCCCAGACTCAATTTCAATTTCTTCTTTTTCCTGTAAAATATTCCAGAGATGAAAAACAGTTTTTGCCAGATCAGAATGTTTTAGCCCCATTTTTTCAACCAATTCATTATCTCCTGACAAAACAGAAATAATATCCTCATTAGCAGCCATAAACCCAGACCCAGACAAACGTTCAGGTCTACCACTCATAGTTATTTCAGCAATGGAACGTTCTGTTATTGAAATTGTATTTAGTAGTTCTTTTTTTGAATGTAAACCTGATTTTGCCAGCGATGGAAAATCTTTTTCGTTAACAAAAAGTTGATTCCCTTTCCCCCGTATTTTCCCATTATAATTAAATGGCTTACCATTTTCAACTGTAACCGGTAGAATAGTGAATTTACTATTACTCGTTTTGCAAAGAAGTAGTTCTGTTTTATCTTTTGTTACATATGGAGAATTAATATCAGGTTTTTCAGAATATTCGTAAGGATAATACTTTATATCTGACTCATGAATTCCTGTTTCCGAATTGCATGAAAAAAGCAAAATAATAAATACAATCCAAAGAATCTGAATTGAATTTGAATTTATAACCAATCTCATAATCATACATTTAGTAAATAATGTACAAGTTATGAATTCTATGTTAAAAAGTACAAAATATTATTACTTTAGGATTTTATTCGCTTAAATTCAAGTCTGGCAACATCCTTTTTTGAGACGAATACTTTGTCCAGCAATTTTGTTACGGGTAAAGTAATTTTTTGAAGTATTATAACTGATTTACGATAAGGTTCTCCCTCTATTCTTCTTTTTTTCCCAAAAATCTTTCTAATGATTCCTGATATGAAATAACTTACTCTGATATTAATGAAGCTCTTACTTTGAAGTTCAAATCCATGCTGATTGCAAATTTCTTCATAATATTCCACAGGTCTTCCATAACATAAATCGTCACCTTTTATTTTAGGCTCGATTCTTTCGAACAGAAAAATTTTTTCTTTGGAAACACGGCATAATTCTGCCATTATCTTTTTAAGCATTTCCTCTTTGGTATTGTGTTGCAAAACCGTTGCTGTAAAAACATAGTCGAATTCCTGATCCTGAAAAGGGAGACTTGTGCCATCAATTTTCACCAATTCAATATTTGAATTCAAATGACTTTTAGCAAGACTTATCATCTCTGCTGAAATATCAGCGCCTGTTAAGCGAGAAGGTTTTTTTGTCCAAATCTCTTTCAAGTTTCCTCCTGGTCCTGAACCAATTTCCAGAATTGATTTCCCTGTAAAATCAACAGCATGAAGCATTTTCAGAAATTGCTTCCTCTTGTATCTGTAAAAAGGCTCATCGTCGCCAGCAATTACATTTTCTCCCTCACGAGATTTTATTCTTTTGGCAACGCCTGACCAATATGGTTCCGGATGATATTCAGGCATGTTATTTATTTCTTTTATTCTCTTTACTTTCACGAAAATTAATCCATAAAAGGCATATTGCACCAACTATAAATCCTATTAATAAATGAGTATAACTAACGGGTATATTCATTCTAGCCTTTAATACAAAGACGATTGTTGTTCCTAATAAAAGAATAAATGACAATGATCTAATAAATATTTTCATTTGATAATACTTAAATGTATTTGAAATTGGGCTCCAAAAATACCAATTTTTAATTAAGAATAATCGTAATTTGAAATATCTCTTTTTATATTTCCTGCCAAAAATTATCTGTTCTGTTTTGCAAAATATCAAATATTTCTTCTTTAGGTTCTATATCTATAAATGGGTAGGTAATTTTAGAAAGATATAATCCCTGAGGATATGCAAGATTATTATATCGTGGTGTTTCTTTACTCTTTAACTGATTTTCAAATTCATAAACGCTTAATTCGCCTTTTCCAATCTCAAGAAGTTTGAATACAATTATTCTTATCATGCTTTTTAAAAATTTACTTGAAGTAAACCGGAAACGTAATCGATTATTCTGTTGATTGTAAAAAAGCTTAACCGATTTTACATTGCAAATTGTACTGCTGTGTCTGTCTGGAGTTTTACAAAAAGCACGGAAATCTGTATAATTTGGAATTATTAATAGCGCCTTTTTTATTTCGTTTAAATCAATCTCTTCTAATAAATAATAAGAACTTAAATCAGCAAGAAAAGGATTCTTTGCTGTGTGAATAAAGTAATCGTATGTTCGTTCAGTGGCATCAAATTGAGCATGAGGTTCTCCTTCCATTTTTATTATATCCAATACAGATATATCTTTTGGAAGCGCCTTATTTAAAATAAAAATAAGATCAGATTTTATTTCACTTTTTAAATCAATATGAAAAAAATATTGAGCTGCATGAACACCTGCATCAGTTCTCCCACAACCTAAACATGGAATATCATACTTAAAAACCTGTTTTAACCTATCTTCGAAAACTTCCTGAATTGTAATCACCTTACTTTGCCTTTGCCAACCTCGGTAGTTAGCTCCATTATATACAATATGAAAAAAGTATCTGATCATGTTCTATTCAATAATCCACTTTAAAAGTTTAAGCTTGAATTTATTATAAGGTGCATATTTTAAAAAAGGTTCAAACCATAAAGCTTTATACAAAATGCTTTTTTTGTGACTAAAAGTTTCAAAGCCTGCCTTACCATGATAATTACCTGTACCACTAAATCCTTTTCCTCCGAACGGTAATCTGGAATTCGATAAATGCAAAACAGTATCGTTTATAGCTCCTCCTCCAAATGAAACCTCACGTATAAGTCTTTTTTTAATTTTACTTGTTTTTGTAAATACATATAATGCCAATGGATTTGGTCTTGTTCTTACTTTATTAATAATTTCATCTAAATTATTAAATTCAATTACCGGAAGAATTGGTCCGAAAATCTCATCTTCCATTACTTTATCGTCAAAAGAAATATTATCAAGAATTGTTGGACTTATATATAGGTTTTCCTCGTCTGTTTCTCCGCCACAATAAATCTTATCACGATGAATTAAATCATTTAATCTTGCAAAATGTCGTTTATTAATTATTCGCACATATGTCTCTTTTCCCTTCGGATCACTACCATGAATAATTTTTACCTGATTTTTCAATTCCTTTAAAAGTTTCTCTTTAATATCAGTATGAACTAACACGTAATCAGGTGCAACACAAGTTTGTCCGGCGTTCAGGAATTTTCCCCATGCAATACGCTTTGCTGTCATTTTTAAATTAGCATCGGGCAAAACAAATGCAGGACTTTTACCACCCAATTCCAGTGTAATTGGTGTAAGATGATTTGCAGCAGCCTGCATTACGATTCTTCCTACAGCAGTACTTCCGGTAAAGAAAATTTTATCAAATCGTTGTTCTAATAATTCAGTAGTTTCTTTAACTCCACCTTCTTGTACATACAACAAACCGTGATCGAAGTTTTCATTTATTAGTTTTGCCATAGCAGCTGAAGTATGCTTCGATAATTCGCTTGGTTTAATAACTATTGTGTTACCTGCAGCAAGTGCAGAAATTGCAGGAATTAAAGTTAACTGATATGGATAATTCCAAGCTCCTATTACTAATGTATTTCCTAGAGGCTCCGATACTACCCTGCTTTTGCCCGGGAAATTTGCCAGATTAGTCACTATATATTTTGATCGTGACCATTTCTTTACTTTTTTAATTGCCAGATTTATTTCATGATAAACCAAAGAGAGTTCGGTTATATATGTTTCATATTGCGATTTTCCAAAATCTTTATCGATTGCATCAAAAAGCAAAGATTCATTATCCTTTAATATTTTTCGGAAACTTTTAAGTTGTTCTATCCTGAATTTTACAGACTTTGTTTTATTGGAACAAAAATATTCACGTTGTAGATTAATTATTTCCTGAGTTTTCATAATACTTTATTTACTGTTTCCTGATTCGGCAATTTAATTACTAAAAGATTCGTTTTAGCCTCGATAAACTTTTTAAATGCTTTACCCTGGATATTTTTAATCACTATTAATCAGGATATTAATTATTTGTTATAAAAGTTCAATTCCTTACAAAGCAACTTTTTATCATGTTAAATCATCTTATAAATATAAATCAAAAAAATGCAAAAAAATGAAGCCTGAAAAATTCATTGGTATAATGATTATTACATTACTCCTTAGTTGTGAAATGGAAGAACAGGTTGATCAGCAAATTGGAGAAGTTTCATTTAAAACTAACCAACAAATAATGAATAGCTCGTTTGAGATTGATATATATATTGATGGGGAAAAAGCTGGATCAATTAGCAATAATCCAGCAGAATTAAATCCACCAAACTCTTTTAAGGAAAAATTGGAAAAGCAGCTTTTAGCTGGTGTACATAACTACGAAGTAAAGGTATATTCCTATAATGGCGAGCCAGCCAAAACTATCAAAGGAAAAGTAATTGTTCATGAGAATAAAAAAAGCGAAGTATTTATTGACTTTAAAAAATATAATAACTGGCTATAACTCAATATAGGCTTATTCAAAAACCAAAACCCGAATTTGAAAATCAAATCCGGGTTTTTTTATTCCATTTGTTAATTTTTTTTATCTTCATCCCAGAAACTTTATTTGATTAAATGTCATGGATATTAATTTTATAATTATTCTAACTATCATTTTTATATCGGCATTAACACGCTCAACATTTGGTTTCGGCGATGCTTTAATTGCCATGCCTTTACTTGCATTTTTCATTGATATTAAAATTGCTACACCATTAATAGCACTAATTGCTTTTTTTATAGCAATATCTATCCTTGTTAAAAATTGGAAGAAAGTTGAGTTTAAAAGTGCTTGGCGTTTAATCCTTGCATCACTAACTGGTATTCCTATCGGTCTTTGGTATTTAGATGATATTAATGAGAATGTAATAAAACTTGTTCTGGGGATTATTGTTCTACTTTTTGCAATATATAGTATTCTTAAGCCAAAGCTTCATCAGTTAAAAGGTGAAAAATACGCTTGGATATTTGGATTTATTGCCGGTATTCTTGGCGGCGCATACAATACGAATGGTCCCCCAATAGTTATTTATAGCTCATTGAAGAAATGGAACCCACAGAATTTTCGGGCAACTCTTCAGGGTTATTTTTTTACAACAGGAATAATGGTAATTGCAGGACATGGAATTGCCGGAAATTTTACGGGTGAAGTTCTTACATATTTTGCATATTGCATACCTATTGTAATATTTGCTATTGTTTTAGGAGCAAGAATAAATAAGAAAATCCCTGTAGAGCGTTTTCATAAATATATTTATTTTATACTTGTTATTTTAGGAATAATGTTAATTTTCAGTTCTATTAAAAATATTTTATGATATTTTTCGTGAAAAATGAGATTCCGGGTCAAGCCCGGAATGACAATTATTTTTAAATTTAACATATGATATACACTGAAAAACTTCCAACAGCTGAGCAATTCTTTGAACTATTCGAAACTACCGGATGGAACGCAAAATATGAGCTTAATAAAGATGAATATTATATTGCATTAAAAAATTCTTGGTATTGTATTTCAATTATTGACAATGAACAATTAGTTGGATTTGGAAGAATAATTTGCGATGGTGTAGTTCATGCTCTGATTCTCGATGTAATTATTCATCCAGAGAGACAAGGCGAAGGAGTCGGAAAAGATGTCATGGATAAATTAATTGCTAAATGTAAAAAACATAAAATCCGGGATATTCAGCTATTCTCAGCAGCAGATAAAGCAGGTTTTTACGAAAAGCTTGGATTCAAAAACCGAGCAAATAATTCACCAGGAATGGAAATAGAAAAATACTGGTAATTTCAATTTCTGTCAAATCACATTGGTCAAAATCCCACCTATTTAATTTGCTTTCCTTTTCAATTTCAGTAAATTGAACATAATTTACTATCATTTATTACTATGAGGAAACTTGTTTACATATTGTTTGTTATTTCCTTTTCTTATAATATAATCTTTGCTCAAACTAAAAAGGTTGACAGTTTATTAAACAAATTAGAAATACACCAGCTTAAAGATTCCACAAGAGTTAATATTTTAAATGAAATTGCTTTTTTATATCAAAATATTGATCTTGAAAAAACCAGAAAATACATCGAAGAAGCCAAATCTATCTCAAAAAAAATCAATTATAAAAATGGATTGGCAACAAGCGTCTATAATTCAGCAACCTACTACTGGTTAAAAGGAAATTATGATAATTCATTGAATTTATGTGATTCTGCTCTTATAATTTTTAATCAAACAAAAAATAAGGAAGGTATTATGAAATGCTATTTTCGAATAGCAACAATTCAAATGTTTAAAGGAAATTACGAAGAAGCAATTGATAAGTATTTTAAATGCCTATCAATAAGTGAAGAAACAATGAATTTAAAATGGAAGGGAATGATTTACAATAATATTGGCGCAATATATGCCAATTTAAATGATTATGAAAAAGCACTTGAATATGATCGTAATGCCCTTCGTGTAAGAACCGAAATAAAAGATACTTTTTCAATAGGATATTCTCTTTTTAATATTGGATTTCATAGTTTGAAAATTGGAAAAATCGATTCTGCAATCAAATATTCAAATTTAAGTTTAAAATTAAATTCTAAAATCCAAAATAACTACATATTAGGTAGCACATACCAGCTATTTGCTGAGATTTTTGATGCACAAGAACTATTTGATAGTGCATTCAAATATCACAACAAGGGAATAGATTTGATAAAAGATTATGGTAACGAAAGACAGCTTGGATACTCCTATTTTTTATTAGGAAATCATTTTTTATTAAAAAATCAATATAAAGAAGCAGTTAAATATGCAGAAATTTCATTGGATATTGCATCAAAAAACGAAGATAAGAATTATGTAACATTTAACTATTTTACATTATATAAGGCGTATCTTGGTTTGGGAAATAACAAAAATGCCCTGAATTATATATCGCTATATCAATCGTTAAATGAAGAATTAAAGAAAAAGGAAAATGTAAAAAAACTTGTAATACAAGAAAAGGATTACGAATATAAGTTAGAACAAAAAATAAAAAGTGTAGAGCACGAAGCCCTTTTATCAAAACAGCGAAGTGTAAAGAACTATTTTATCGCTGCATTTATTTTATCATGTGCCTTGATTATATTTATAGCTTACACTTTATTCCAAAAAGTTAAAAACAATCGTTTTTTAAGAAAATCCAATGAGAATCGAGACAAGATGTTTAAAATAATATCACATGATTTCAGGAGCCCATTAATTTCAATTAGTAATACTATGCAATTAATCCCAGAATTAATAAAAGAAAAGGATTATGAAGCTGCAATTCGATTAAGTGAAAAAGATGAGCAATCTGTTACTAGGGTTTTATCTTTAATTGATAATTTAATCAACTGGACCTTAAGTCAAAATGATGACATTCCATATAATCCTAAAAATTACGATTTATATGATATTACTTATGCGATTTTTGATATTTACTCACCTATTGCCAATTTCAAAAAAATAGAACTAATCAATAATATTCCGAAAGATACTCAAGTATACTGCGATAAAAATATATTAAATACAGTACTTAGAAACTTAATTAACAATGCAATAAAATTTACACTCCCAAATGGTATAATTACCATAAGTACTAAGATCTTTAAAAAGCAGATTGAGATACAAGTTTCTGATACTGGAGTTGGAATAGATCATAAAAAATTAAAAACCATATTTAGCATTGAAGAAGACAAAAGTATAGGTACAAAAGGAGAAAAAGGAAATGGCCTCGGGCTTTTTTTCTGCAAAGAATTTGTTCATAAAAACAAAGGTGAAATTTGGGTAGAAAGTGAAATCGGGAAAGGTTCTGTTTTTTATTTTACTGTTCCGGCAGTTACTTAAATCTATTTTTAAATAAAATATTTTAGGTTCATTACGTTGAATCTTCAATTCATTACATTATTGTAGATATTTCCATTTATCATTTTTAATTTCACCCTATAATTCCAACTTTTCATTTTTTGAAAAGTCTTTTTAATAATGCATGTAACCAAATATATAATTCATGCGTCAGAATTAAGGGAACCACAAATACAGGAAAGTCATGATTAGAAATTATTTATTAACCGCTTTTAGGAATATATTACGTCATAAAGGTTTTTCATTTATAAATATTTTTGGATTAGCATTAAGCATGTCTGTTTGCATGCTGATTATTGTAATTATTTTAGATCAGTTTAAATACGACGATTTTATAACAAAGAAGGACAGAATATATAGAATTGAAAGTATCGATAATGAAAGTTCATATGCCCTAAACAAAAGTGCTACAACAGTATATCCTCTTTACAATGAGCTTATTACAAATTACGATCTTGTGGAAGATGCGGTGGTTTTGTGTAATAGGCTGAATGGCAATGGCCTCTATAATGAAACCCGTTTACCAATAAATGGATTTTATGCTAATGAATCTTTCTTTAATTTATTCGATTTTGAGTTAGAAAATAATTCGTATCAGGATGTATTAAAAGAACCATTTTCAATTCTGTTAGATGAAGAAACTGCTAAAAAATTCTTTGGCGAAGAAAATCCAATAGGTAAATTTCTTTCAGTGGATAGTTTGGGGGAATTCAAAGTTACGGGTATTATTAAAAAACCTGCCAACAAATCCCAATTTCAGTTTACCGCATTGGCTTCATCAAGTACAATTGAACTGCTGGAAAAAAGCAAAAAAATAAGAGAAATTACCGATAATTGGGAGAATTCGTGGACAAACTACATTTACATATTAGTGAATAAAAATATAGATCTAAATAAAATTCAAAAAGCTCTTGACGAAATAAGTGTTGAAAAATATGCAGACATTGAAGACGTAAATCATAGTTTTTATTTAAAGCCTTTCAATAAAATTGTACCTGGAGCATTCATTGGAAACGAAATAGGCTTGTTTATGCCAAAAGTCTTTATTCTTTTCTTTGGAGGTCTTGCTTTGGTAATAATAATCTCAGCAGCATTTAATTTCACCAGTTTATCAATGGCCCGGGCATTACTCAGAGCAAAAGAAGTAGGTGTTAGAAAAACTCTTGGTGCTAATCGAAGATTAATTATTTTTCAATTCCTTACAGAAGCAATTTTAATTGCTATTTTCGCTTTACTATTTGCTATAGTTCTTTTACAATTTATCTTACCTGGTTTTTCTGGTATGAAAATGATGTCGCTACTTGATTTAAACCCTGCACAGGATTTTACAGTTTATTTATGGTTTTTCATTTTTGCTCTACTTACCGGATTCTTATCAGGTATATTACCAGCAGTATACATATCTGCCTTTAGTCCAATAAAAGTTTTAAAAGGCGTTTCAAATATTAAATTGTTAAGTAAGATTACTTTACGTAAAATTCTTCTTGTTACTCAATTTGTGTTCTCCATGATCTTTATTATTTCAATAATATTAATTTATCGTCAGATGAATTACATGGTTAATGCAAATATGGGCTTTGATCGCGATTTAGTTTACAATATCAGATTACAGAACAATGATTTTAATAAAGTGAAAAACTATTACAGCCAATTTCCAGAGGTGTCGAATATTGCCGGAGTAGGACATGTCGCTGGAGTTGGTTATTTAGATGGTGTTGAAGTAAGATTACAAATAGAAGACGAAAAAATGGATATTCACCAATTTGAAGTAGACGAAAACTATATTGATGTAATGGGATTAGAGCTTATTGCCGGACACAATTTTCCTGACAACTTGAGTTCCGAAACTGAAAGTTTTATTATCATTGATGAAAGAGCTGTAAAAGCTTTACATTTTAAAACCCCTCAAAATGCGATTGGTAAAAACATAATAGTTGGTGACTCAAGTCTTGTCGAAGTTATTGGTGTTGTTAAAGATTATACGTATGTGGCAATGTTTCTACCAGAACGACCTTTAGTATTAAGATATTTACCAAAAAATATTAGAGTTGCAGTACTTCGCATTGAGGCAGGTAATAGTCCTTCACTAATATCAAAATTAGAAAACGAGTGGGAAAAAATTGATAAATACAATGAATTTAGAGGTAATTTCTTAGATGAAGAAATTAAAGACTATTATTCATATTTTGAGGATATAACTTATACTGTTGGATTTACATCAATATTAGCAATAGTTATTGCATGCTTGGGATTACTGGGAATGGCAACATACAGTACACAAACAAGGATTAAGGAAATTGGTATTAGAAAAGTATATGGTGCAGAATCCAAAAACATCATGTATTTGATCTCAAAAACTTATATCAAATTATTTATTATAGCGGCTATTATTGCTGGACCTTTAGCATACTTTATTAATAATATGTGGTTACAATATGTTTCGGATCACACTCCATTCGGGTTTGGAATTATTTTCACAGGAATTTTTATAATAATTAGTTTTGGAATGTTAACAATAGCATCACAAACATTCAAAGCTGCAAATACAAATCCTGCTGATTCACTGCGTTATGAATAGAGTTCAAATTTGTTAAATAAATTATTAAATTAATAAAACTTTTCTTAAAAGATAATGTATAAAGAGTTATGAAATTTACATTTTCATAGCTCTTTAATTATTTGTACAATCGACAATATATCTAGTAAAAAAATTAAAAAGTGTTTTGACAATTTTGATTTTCTAAATATATTTCGGACATAAAACATAATATATAATATATATAAAAGTGGCAAAGAAACGAATTGTAATTGATTACGAAAAACTTCCTGAAGATACTTTGAATAGTATAAAAGTGGAGCATCCTGATGGCTTTGAAGATAACCTGATTACTTTTACAAATGCGCAAGGGATGTTTGTTTCTGCACTTCCGTTCGAAACTGAAGAGATTTATTATCTTATCAGGATGACTGAAGAAGAAGCTCAAGATATTATTAAAGAAGATGATGATTATGGCGAGGACGGAAAACTTCGTGATGATTTTGAAGACGATGTTAATGATGAAGGTGAAAAATATCTCGATGATAATATTGATGAAGTGGAAAATATACAAGACGAAAGTTACGAAGCATAAATAATTTAAAAGGGGTTCTAAAAAGGATCCCTTTTTACTTTCTTCGAATTTATTTCTTTGCTCATTTGGTAATAAAGCCTTATTTTATCTATCTTTGCATTGATAAAACAAAATCCAATGAAAATTAAAACTCCATTTACGGCTCCGGTCGTAGAATAATTCAAAACTTAAAAGCCCTCGCTTTTAAACCTTCATAATTATACTAATTGTTTTATCGTTTTACATTTTCATCATGCTTTCAAATTTCATTCATCATATAAAAAAATTCAATTTAAAATCTTTGTGGTTAGATATTAAAGAATCTATATCCGGAACTGAAAAAGATTTTACAAAAATCAAATTAAGCAAAGCTATCTTATTGTTATCTATTCCAATGGTTTTAGAAATGATCATGGAATCAATATTTGCCGTAGCTGACATTTTTTTCGTATCAAAACTTGGACCTGATGCTATTGCAACTGTTGGAATAACAGAATCGTTACTCACAATTATATATTCCATTGGAATGGGATTAAGTATGGCTACTACAGCTCTTGTTTCGAGACGAATTGGTGAAAAAAAACCTTATCGGGCATCTGTAGCTGCTGTTCAGGCAATTATTGCAGGAGCTTTTATTTCAATACTAATTGGAATACCTGGAATGATATTCGCCAAAGATTTGTTAAGATTAATGGGAGCCAATGCTAATATTATAGAAAACGGATATTGGTATCCTACTATCGCTCTTGGCAGCAATATAATTATTATGCTGTTGTTCATCATAAATGCCGTATTCAGAAGTTCAGGCGATGCTGCTTTATCAATGCGAATATTATACCTCGCTAACATTGTAAATATTATTCTTGATCCCATTTTCATTTTTGGTTTAGGACCAATTCCGGCTTTAGGAATAAAAGGAGCAGCTATAGCAACAGCAACTGGTAGAGGTATTGCTGTTATATATCAATTTCATATCTTATTAAAAGGAAATGGTAGGGTTAAGTTATATAAAAAAGCATTACGAGTTCATCTTAAGGTTATGACCAATCTTATTCAAATTTCCATGGGAGGAATTGGACAATCAATAATTGCAACTTCAAGTTGGATCGGCATGGTTAGAATTATTGCTATTTTTGGTAGTGCTGCATTAGCTGGATATACAATAGCAATACGAATTATAATTTTTGTTTTGCTACCATCGTGGGGAATAAGCAATGCAACAGCAACACTAGTTGGTCAAAACCTTGGTGCAAAAAAGCCTGAAAGAGCAGAGCGTGCTGTATGGACAACAGGATACATTAATATGTTTCTATTAGGAATTTTTTCTATTGTTTTTATTATTGAACCTCATTTCTTTATTCGAATTTTCATTAAAAATGTAGATGTTGTTAATTCTGGTGCAATAGGTTTAAGAATTATAAGCATTGGATTTATCTTTTATGCAATGGGAATGGTTATGGTACAAGCCTTTAATGGTGCCGGAGATACTAAAACACCAACAATTATAAATATAATTTGTTTCTGGATTATTGAGATTCCTCTGGCATATTTCTTAGCAAAACATATTGGGATAAATGAAAATGGTGTTTATATAGCCATTATTGTAGCAGAATCTGTTATGGCACTAATTGCAATGTGGTTGTTTAAAAAAGGTAATTGGAAGTTAAAAGAGATATAAAAAATCCGGTTAAATTTAATTAACCGGATTGCTTATATTACTGAGGATTACCTACTTTAAAAATTTTGCTCTCAGAAACTTCTTGTCCTGTGTTAGTAATTCCTCTTATATTCAATTCATACCATGAATTATCGTCACCAGTATAAAACTCAATTTTTTCTTCTTCCCCATTATTTAAAATTATTTCAGGATTCCAGTAAAGTGTATTTCTAAAATCGGGAATGTCATTATTTAAACCTTCAAAAACAAATTTCTCAGAAGGATCATATACTGAATACTCAATTCTTGTGGAATTTGAGGACAAGTCAATATTTTTCAGCTTACTACTTTTTGTAATGAGACTAACTAGACCATAAGCTATTTTTGAATTTAAAATAATAGGTGATCGAACAACTTCAATTTTATAGCACAATTCAGGACTAATATCTAAAATAGTTTTTACATTATCAATATAAACGCCGTCAACAAAAACTGCTGGATTTCCCTGAAACTCAACATGTGTCTTTTCACTAACAACTCTAAATTCTGGTTTATTATCTATTTCTGTAACCCTAACTCCTTTAATAAGTTCATAAAAATATTCATGAATAGAATCCAAGCTAACAAAATCATCAAAATAATACTCTTCATCAGGTTCTTCATAAAAATTACCAGTATAATTATATGCGTTTTTATTTAGTTCCACCTTTAAATAATCTTGATTATATACATTTTGAATTCTTAAATTATAATATAACTTTTTTAAATACTCTTGGTATTCATCATTTATATCTAACTTCTTTTTAGCAACAAATGAATAATTATTTAAGAAGTTAGAATTAATCAGAATCGTTAAATTTTTATTTCCATTATTTGCATTTATTACAATATCTCTTTGAATTTTATCATTATTTATATAAAAATGGAATTCACCTTTATCATTTGATTTACACACCTGAGTATTGACAAAAGAATCTGGGAAACACAGAAACATATTATTATCGATTAATGGTGTTCCGTCTGAATTCAATACCCTTCCAGATAATAATGAACCCTTATGTTCATTCAAATATATTTTTTCTCCCAAACTCTTTCCAACCTCTGGTTCTTGAATAAACAATACATTCAAATTACTTAGTTCTGCTTGATTAATTTGTTGTTCACGCTGATCTTTTATGGAATGATTAATCTTCCTTACAGACAAAGAAATATCTGCGTATTTTTTTTCTTCTATTTTATTATCAAGAATTAATGAAACAGTTACTTTTTCTCGCTCTTCAACTTCTTGTTTTAAATTACTTATTAATATTGGGTTATTTTCTTTCTCAATATAAATTGGCCTTTCCCAGATAACAACGTTATTGTTATTTTTCAAAACCAGCTTATTGTTTCCATTGAAGAATTTAGAATGATCAATTTCAAATATTTCCTTTTCTTTTGATAGAAAAATATTTTTAAGTAACTCTCCTTTTTCATCATATAATTTGTAATCATATGATAATTTTCTGTGTAGATTCGTAGACTGAATTTGTAATTTTATTTCTGTTTTGGAATCGCTTAAAAGCTTAACATTGACACCCTCTTCCTCTATTTCTGGGATAGGAACAGAAAACACAGTGTCTTTAGTAATTAATTTAAATACTAATGTTGATTCAACGGGAATAAAAGTTATACTTCCAACGGCTCTAGTGCTTTTAGCACTATTTAATATATAACCAGATTCATCATTAATAGTAACAGTAATAGTATCCTTAATATCTCCTATTAACTTATAATAAATTGTATTTCCTAAACCTTTAACAATTGCATTATTTTCATAACTAACCTGAATATTCTTTTTAGAAGACTCAATATCAGTCTTATAGAATTTAGCTCTTTCCGGGTTATAAATCAAAATGCTACCCTGATAAATTGCATTTGATCCTAAGCTTTTCATACAATTTGTATAAGCAATAATATTATACATTCCAGTCGATGCTGAGTCGGGTATAGAAACAGAACCAAACCCACTTCCAGAATCCAAACTTATTTTCTTTCTCTCAATTGAATATCCAGCAGGATTAATTAACTCAACATAAGCAAATTTACTTTCAGTAGCAATGTGATTATTAATATAATTAACGCAATTTATTTTGAAAAATATATTTTCACCTGAAACATACTCATTCCTATCAAAATTCATAATTATTTTATCATTACAGATTACTTCATCAGCTTCATAATCTCTAAAATCTGCAAAAGCGTTTGCATTAAACAACATGAATAAAACAAAAAAGGATAATTGAAACTTTCTTTTCATAGTTCTCAAATTAATATTTTTAAATCTATTTAAATACAAATAATATTTTTGCTAATTATAATCCCAAAAATCAGGCTTTTCTCTGTTTGACCTTTCATAAGCAGCACAGTCAACACACTCTCTTTGTTTTGTATAAACTACATTATCTTCTGAACTTAATACGTATACATTATCAAGATCTCGCCAAACTTCATAATTTACAGCTGTTGCTACACAATGATCATTAATGTCAGCAAAAGGAATATTATATACAGGTGCTTTAAAATAAAACCTTTTTTCCGAAGAACAACTTGCATCGAAATAACCAAAAACCTTTTTATTTGCATCCGAACAACAGGTTATATTACTTACAGGTGAATAAGGTACATTTGCAAAAATATCACCGTTATCTTCACTGTTTTCTTTTACCATTTCCCAGAATTTATAAACAGATTCATTTATTGCATGCTGGCGAATAAGAATACTATATCCGTAATGAGGTTCATAATCATATTCATCAAAATGTACAACTGTGTATTTTTCAAGTCGATTATTCTCGAATAAAGATGTTTCTTCTACTAAAACATTATCACTGTATTTTGTTTGCCAACATTCTGCATACGGGGCATTTTGAACATCATTGCTTTCCCATTTCTGCCAAAATTTAATTGTTTCAATATAGTCCCAGCGTAAAAAATACTCCTTTCCCTCGTCCCAATGTGCATCAATGCATATGTCAAGCCCTTTTACATATCTCTCCTCTTCAAACGAATATATCTCATTATAAATATGATAAAGAGAATCAATTTCAGGAACCTCGTTTAAGGTTACTAAATCTGAAATATATTCAGATCCGTCTTTTGTTTGAACAGTTAAAAAATATTCTTCATTTAAAACTCCAGAGAAATTTATGTCAATTGGTTTATATATACCAGGTTCTGTTTCTGTGAAAGAAATTATATTACCCTTACTATCCGTTACATGCACAATTGCATCTGATTCGATTATAAAGCCTTCTTCTGATAGGCGAAGCGATTTTGATAAGATTACTTCAGTGCTTTCATATCTATCTGTTATTATTCCCTGAATAGCTAGTACTCTATCATAAGCTTCAGAACTATAATCATATTCTTCAATACATGAAATACTAAATAGTAAGGTTAAAATAATAAGTGTTATTTTTATGTTTTTCATAGTCAATTTATTTTGCCCCAAATTTAGTTATATTACCTGCATTCTCTTTTTTCTTTTGAAGTATTTTCATATATTTTTTCCTTTTAAAATCTTTATTTATATTCCCAAAAATCGGGTTTTTCCCGGGTTGAGTTTTTATAATATGCACAATCAACGCATTCTCTTTTTTTTGTATAAAAAATACCACTTTCGTTGGATGTAATTATATATACATATTTTTCTTCAATCTGTCTTCCAATAGGGCTATTTATAGTTCGACAATGATCATTAATATTGGCGAAATTAATACCAAATACAGGTGCCTTAATGTATATATTTTTTGTTGTTATACTTCCTGCATTAAAGTATCCTAACACTTTTTTTTCAGGATCTGAGGAACATGTTATATTTCCCAATGGCGAATATGGGATTTTATCAAATATGTTACCCATGTCTTCATTGTTCTCCCTTACCATTTCCCAGAAATCATAAACCGATTTGTTTATTGTTTGCTGTCTGATAAGTACATGATATCTATATTGAGGTTGATAATCATATTCATCTAAACGTATTACAGGATACTGATTTAACTCATTCTTATCATATCTTTTGGTTTCTTCAATTAAAACATTAGTGCAATACTTTGTTTGCCAACAAGGACCATAAGGAGCATTTTCGGCTTGAACGCTTTCCCATTTCTGCCAGAATTGAATTGTTTCAATATAATCCCATCGCAAATAATAATCATCCGACCCATCCCAATGTGTGTCAATACAAATGTCAATTCCTTTTACATACCTCTCCTCCTCAAATGAGTATATTTCATGATAAATATAATATAATGAATCTATTTCTGGGACATCATAACAAGTTACAATATCTGAAACATATTCAGATCCATCCGACGTTTCAATAGTTAAAAAATATTCATTATTAATTTCTCCTGAAAAGTTAATATCTTCTGGTTTATATAATCCAGGTTCAATCTCTATAAACGATATAATACTCCCCTTTTTATCTGTTACATAAACCAGTGCATTAGTTTCATCAGATGCTTCTTTACCAGATATATTAACCGATCTTGATAATTTTACTTCAGTATTTTCATAATCTGCTGCAAGCTCGCCCTGTACAGCCAAAATATTATCGTAAGAATCATAATGATAATTGTATTCTTCAATACAGGAGTTACAGACTACAAGTGTTAAAAAGAATACTGCGTTTAAAATTCTGATTCTATGTAATTTTAAGATCTTCATTTTTTAATCATAATCCCAAAAATCGGGTTTTTCTCTTATTGAATTATGGTAATATTCACAATCAACACATCTTCTGCTTAATGTGTATGTGTATGGTGATAAAAAATATGCATTATTTAACAACCATGAATTCAATTCACTTGGAAGAACACTAGTGGCTATACAGCCCTCATTTATATCCATAAAAGGTATCTTAAAAATAGGTGCTTTTAAATATGTCCTTCTTTTAGCCACTGAGGATGCACTAAAATAACCAAACACTCTTTTATCTTCATCTGTATTACATTCCATATTTCCAATAGCAGAATATGGAATATTATCGAATAAACTCCCGTTTTCTTCTGAATTATCTTTTACCATTTGCCAGAAATCATATACTTTTTTATCTATTGAGCTTTGTCGAATTAAAACACTATATCCGTAATATGGTTGATAATCATATTCACTAAGATGTATTACAGTAAATTGTTTAACTGAATTTGACAGGACCTCTTTAGTGTCGAAAGTAATAACTTTACTGCTGTTCTTCTCCTGCCAACAAGGAGCATATGGAGCTTCAATATTTATAGCTTCCCATCTTGGCCATATCTTAATTGTTTCAATATAATCCCATCGCAAAAAATAGTCTTTTCCTTCATCCCAAGAAAAATCGATGCATACGTCAATTCCTTTAATATATTTTTTCTTTTCAAAAGAATAAATCTCTTTATAAACAGAATAAACAGAATCTATTTGAGGAACTTTATTTAAAGTAACAATATCTGAAACATACTCAGTTCCTTCAACAGTTTCAACCGTCAAATAATAGTCATTGCCTAAAATTCCTAAAAAGTTTTCATCAACAGGTATGTAAACTCCTGCTTCCTTCTCAGTAAAAGGAATTATTTCTCCATTGTTATCTGTTACATATACAATCGCATTTGATTCATCAGTAACTTCATAATCGTTATAGCGGGATGATCTTACTAATCTCACTTCGCAATCTTCTGAAATATCCGAAATTAGTCCTTGTACAACAAGTTCATTTATATAATTATCTGCATGATATGAATATTCTTCTGTACATGAAAGTATAAACAAACAAAAAACAAATAATATGAATAAACTTTTTCTCAATTATTAGAAATTAAATTTATAGGTTAAAGTTGGTATAGGTTCTCCGAAAATGGATAATTTATAACCCTGAATATTATTATCCTGATTCTTAAAATAAATTGAATATGCATTCTTTCTTCCAGTTACATTATACACAGATAATGTCCAAGTGCTTCTAACTTTCTTCTTTTTTAAACTTCCTTTAAATGATAAAGATAAATCCCATCTGAAATAATCTGGCATTCTATATTCGTTACGCTCTGAATATATAATAGAATAAGTGTCGTTAATTTTTATCATACTAACAGGTAGAGTTATGGGAGTTCCTGTACTATAATTAAATACATTGGAAACAACCAACCTCCTGGTAGGTTCCAGATTTATTACAGCAGAAACATTATGTGGTTTATCATTACTTGCCGGATACCATTCTCCATTATTAATATTTTTACGGGCTATATCACTTTTAGATTTTATTAAAGTGCGGGAATATGTGTATGACAGCCAGCCAGACAATCTACCTCTGTCTTTTTTTAGCATGAATTCTAAACCATATGACTTTCCCTTCGCATTCACAATTTCAGTTTCAGGATGAGAATTAAACTCAAAATCACTTCCATTAATAAAATCTTTTATGTTTTTAATATCTTTATAATAAGCATCAACATTTAGGAACAAATCACGATATCTTAGATCTGCATTATAACCAATCGAAAAATGATCTGCGATCTGAGGTTCTATATATTTGTTGCTTAACTGCCAAGAATCAACAGGAGTAGCTCCTTGAGTATTAGTTAATGTATGAATGTATTGTCTGTTCCTGTTATAGCAGAAATTTAAATTTTGTGCTCCATTCAGTTTATATGTTCCTGAAATTCTATACTCAAGACCAGAATCAAAATACACTTTATCTCCATTCGAATAAATTGCAGTATCCATAATGTTTACCTCTGAAAGAATATCATCTTCATACAGATATTCTTCGTATGGTCCTGTTAAATAAAAAAAAGCATACCTTACACCTAAGTCTACTGAAAATGAATTAGTTAAGTCAATTCGGTCATTGAAATACAAAGCCCCTGTATATGCATTTTCGGCTTGATAATCTATCGGACTAATTGTAGAAGCATTACTTAGCGGTGTTAAACTCCATGGCTTTAACTGTGTGTAAATCAATTCAAACCCGGGTGAAATTTCATGTTTTGATGTTAATTGATAATCAAATTTAGTATTAATTTTATAATCAGTAATTACCTGTTCTTTTTTCGTTGCTAAATCTTCACGAGCTTCGTCTGTATTTTCATTTGCATATTTTGTATAACCCAGAATAGTTGAAACAGTTAGTTTATCATTTATTACATTATCCCATATTAAAGATCCAATTTGATTTTTAAAATAAAATGAGGTGTCGGTATGCAGTGAAAAATAATCGTAGCTATTATAATAGAATGCAGATAAAGAAGAATTTTCATTTATTTTGTAATTAATCTTTGCCTGATAATCGTAAAAATCAACTTTACTGCGCTGTAGTTCCTGTACATCAATGCTATTAATTACCCAATTTGAGTATGTTCCTCTCCCTCCAATTGAAAAGCTAAGCTTGTCTTTAATAATCGGTCCGTCAATAGCAACATTAGCTGTAATTGGACTAACTCCACCATCGATATTAAGTTTTTTAAAATCACCATTTTTCAATATTATATCATAAACTGAAGATATTCTATTACCAAATTCTACAGGAAGACTTGCTTTATAAAGATTTGCTTTATTTATTGTATTAGGATTAATACTTGGGAAAAATCCAAAAAAGTGAGAATAAGAATATGTGTGCATTCCCTCTAATAAAATTAGGTTCTGATCACCTTTTCCTCCCCTAACACTAAAAGACATATCTCCCTCACCAGCTGATTGAATCCCCGGCAATAAAAGCGAATGTTTAATAATGTCAACTTCTCCCATAAATGAAGGAAGTTCCGAAAACTCTTTTGCTTTTAAGGCCTCGAAACCTATTACTTCACGTTCTTTTCTTTCATCTTCTGCAAGAACTCTAACTTCTCCCAGCTCAGTAACCTTTTGCATCAATTTCACATTAATTCTGCCTGAAGAATATAATTCAACTTGTCTTTTAGCAGGAACCATTGCAACATGTTGATAATTTATTACATGATAGCCTTTTGATAAAACAATTTTATAGTTCCCGTCCCTATCAGTTGTAGTTCCTATTTTTCCATCATCAGCAATTACAGCAACACCTTCGATTTGCATTCCTGAATATACTTCAGCTATATTTCCTGTCAAGAGCACTCTTCCGCTTCCCCCATTTGCAGCTCCAATTCTAAAAATTCGAGATTCTTCTCTTTTCAATTCTTCTAACAGAATATCATTATCAGATATTGTATATTCAACCTCAGCATCTACGTTATTATCGAAAGAAATCATTCCATTTGACAAATCAAGGTTTTCTAAATATGTTAGAATAACATACTTATCCTGATAAAGAAAGTATTTCAAAGAACTATTTTTAAAAGAACTTTCAAGCGTTTCTTTTAAACTAAGATCTAATGTAAAATAATTTAGTTTGCTATTTTCCAACCAGAATTCTTCATAATAAAAACTTACATTAAACTTTTTCTCAATTTCAGAGATAATAGAAAGATTCTTTTCTTTAAGTTCTGTCTTTGTTTGTGAGTAAGAATTAGTATTTGTAAACTGAAGCAGTATAAGGAACAGGTATATATACTTTTTAATCATAACATTATTTTTATTCTATGTTTTATTAATTTATAGTTCTTCGTAAAATTTTAACAATTTACTAATTGATTCAATATCTGTTAAGCTTATCTTGAGCTTATTTTGTTTTACATATTGTTTGATTTCTTTTTTTCTATCCTTTAGAGCCTTATACAGATCACCTTTTCCTCTAATTAATAAAACTTTCTTATCCTTTATTAAATAATATCTTTGATTTTCCAGAAAATTATTCTCCCAATTATTCATTGTATTTCTCTGCAAAACTTTATCTCTTCCTATTACAAATATCAATTCGTTTTCATACTTAATCTCAAAATATTTAAATCTCTTGTTTAAATCAGGAATTTCTTTGAGTGAAGCAAAAATATATTCTGTACCATTATCCGTAGTTAAAGCGAATCTATCAATAAAAAAAGTATTCAATTTTATAAATCGTGGCTGGTTTTGATACAAATCCTGAAATAGTATTAAATCCTGATTATATAAATCATATTTCAGTTTTACATTTTCATAAGTATTATTCTTAAATACTACAGTACTATTAAAGAAATTATTATCCAAAAAGAACGGGTGTTGGCCTGATTTATAGTATTCTGTCTCATAAACTACTCCATAAAGTAAATCTTTATAATCTGAAGTTGTATTATCTATTTCTTTTTGTGCCATTATTTTCGAAAAAACAAATAGCAATAAAACAATTGGTACTATTCTCATAATTTAAGGTGATTTTTTAAATAACAATCTTTTTATACTAAAATTTCAATATTAATACCAAACACACAAACATCTATATATGTACACTTTAATAATAGCTCGCGATATTTTTGTGTCTAGTTTTGTAACATTAATAAATGAAAACCGGACAATTTAAAATGTAAAACTAATCACTTATGAACTAAATGTGTATGATAAAAATTATCTTTTCATAAAATCCTTATCATGAACAATTTTAAAAAACGCAATAATACCATAATTAATACAATTCTAAAACATATAATTGTTATTTAAAGTCATAATTATACGTAATTACAAAATTAATCGATATCTGAAAGATTTAGATGAAAAATTACTTCTTTGGTTTAATGAATATGCTCTTTTTTTAGCTTATTATTGAATTATAGATTTAAAACAAAGAAAGTAAATAGTTTAATTTTTAGAATTAACAAATGTTAACTAATCAGAGAAAGTTAATTTTTAAGCTTTTTTATTACTGAAAATGCTTTATCAATATCTTGATCTTTCAGTATTATCGTAAATTCATTAGATGTAGAAACAACTTCTAAAACATTTATTCCATCCCATGCAAGTTTCCTGAAAATAAAATAATACAAGCCAGGTTGTTCCGTATTTTCTTTGGGCAATTTTATGGATATTGAAGATAATCCATAAGAAAAGGAAATTAATTTTTCTCCATCAAATAATTCAGGTATACCTTCTTTAAACTTATCGCTTATTACAAAAGTAGTTTCATAAACACCTTGAGATATAGTGAAAAATAAATCTGTCTCTCCCTTAAACTCCGAAAGTAATTTCTGTTGTTTATTTAATAATGACTCTGAATTTCTAAATGTATAATCAACTAGGTTTGATCGTACTGTTATATCTCCTAAATTTTTTATTAAATTATCAAGCTTGCTGCTAACCTTCTTTAATTCTACGGGATTAATTCTACGCAAAGCCATTACTATAGCACTATTATTTACTGTCTTTCCTGCTATACTTTCAACTTCCTTGTTAATAAAGGAAGCTAATGATGAGTAATTAATAATATCATCCTGTATTGCTTCTAAAATAAATGGTTTATTATTTAAAACCATCTTTACTGCTTGAGCTATTGTTATCATGTGATTTTTTATACTTTTTGTTAAATATATAACATTTTGTTGTTTTTGTGACTAATTTATGTGTCTTTTTCTACTCATCACTTTTTCAAAAGTATATTTGTCTAAAAAGTTAAAAAATGGAAATATTAAAGTTTGGTGGCACATCAATTCGCGATGCAAATCTTATAAAAAAAGTAACAAATATTGTTAATAACAAAAAGAACAAAATAATAGCTTTCTCTGCAATATCAGGTGTAACAAATCTGCTTTCGGTTTTTGTTCAGCAAATACAAGATAAAAATTATGTGAAATCAGAAAAGATTATACGGTTAATTGAAGAAATTCATATCGATATAATTAACAACCTTATTTCAAGCACAAATTTCAAAATAATTGCATTTAGTAAAGTTAATTCTGCAATTAAATTTTTGAATAAATCAATCAACATTAAGCTTTCTGATAAAATCGAAAAAGAGATTCTTGCTCAAGGTGAATTGTTATCTGCAATGATTATTTATTTATACTTTCTTGAACAGAATATTGATGTTGCTTATATTCCTGCATTAAAATTTATGAAAACAAACAAGGACGGTGAACCTGATTACAAGCATATAAGGTCATGTCTAAATAAAGAAATAGAAAAACATCAGGACTGTAACATGTTTATTACTAATGGATTTATTTGTAATAACCATAATAATATTACTGATAATCTTGGTCGAGGAAGCAGCGATTATACAGCAACCATTATTGGATCAGTTTTAAAAGCAAAGAAAATTGAAATCTGGACAGATATTGATGGATTACGTAATAACGATCCTACATGTATTCACAATACCAATCCCATTAGTCATTTATCCTATAACGAAGCCTCTGAGTTAGCATATTTTGGAGCTAAAATATTACATCCTTTAAGTATTATACCTGTTTTAAAAACCAATATCCCTGTGATTTTAAAAAACACTTTTAATCCAATGTTTCCCGGAACATATATTTCTGAATTTACAAAAGCTTCCGGAATTAAAGGAATTTCTGCTAAAGACCAGATTACAACTATAAAAGTAAGATCAGCAAAAATGGTACAAGCATATGGAGTTCTAAGAAAAATATTTAATGTATTTGAAAAACATCAAACATCTGTAGATATGGTTACTACTTCAGAAATCTCAGTCTCTATGACTATTGATAATACTCGGCATCTTTTAAAAATAGAATCAGAATTAAGCAATATTGGCGATGTGTCCATAGAAAGAAACCAAAGTATTGTTTGCCTTGTTGGAAACTTTGAAAAAAACAAAACAGCAATAGTTTCTAAAATATTTAATGCAATAGAACCTATTCCTATTAACTTAATTTCTTTTGGTGCAAGTAATATTAATATCTCTTTTACTGTGAATATAAAGGATAAAATAAAAGTACTAAAGCTACTTAATGATAGAATTTTAAAAAATGAGCCATGTTTAACGCTGAACTAATTGAAGGATTATGTAATTTAAAAACTCCGTTTTATTATTATGATACAAATTTGTTGCATCAAACTCTTGTATCAATTAAAAAGGCTGCAGATCTGTATAATTATCATACGCACTATGCAATTAAAGCTAATGCCAATGAGAAGATTCTAAGAATTATTAGCAGTTATGGTATAGGAGCTGATTGTGTTAGTGGTCATGAAATAAAAAGAGCCGTAAATTGCGGCTTTAAAAAATCTCAAATAGTTTATGCTGGTGTCGGAAAAACTGATGATGAAATTATTTATGCATTGTCACAAAATATTTTTTGTATTAACTGTGAATCACTGCAAGAAATGGAGATTGTGAATAACCTTGCTTTTAAAGTCGGGAAGAAACAACGTGTTGCTCTTAGAATAAACCCTAATATTGAAGCTAATACTCACGTAAATATTTCAACAGGAACGAAATCCACAAAATTTGGGCTCTCATCTAATGAATTAGATTTCATTATTTCAAACAAGGACAATTTCTCTAGTTTATTGATTGAAGGAATTCATTTTCATATTGGTTCTCAAATTACAGAATTAACCGTGTTTGCACATTTGTGTGCTAAGGTCAATTTAATAAATACGCGAATATTAGAATCAGGTTTTAAAATCAAGCATATTAATTTTGGAGGAGGGCTTGGTATCAACTATGAAATTCCTGAGTATCAAATACCAGATTTCAGAAAATACTTTGCTATTTTCAATAAGAACTTTGTTCAGAGAACAACACAATCCGTTCATTTTGAACCTGGCAGATCAATAACAGGACAATGCGGAATGCTTTTAACAAGAGTTCTTTTTGTTAAAACAAACGAAAATACAAAAACAGTAATTTTAGATGCTGGATTGACAGAATTATTAAGGCCTGCTTTATATCAAGCTAATCATAAAATAGTAAACTTAACGTCAAAAGGAATCAATGAATTATATGATATAGCAGGACCTATTTGCGAAACAACAGATTATTTTGGACGTTCTATAAAACTTCCTGAAACACAAAGAGGTGATCTTATTGCCATATTTTCAACAGGAGCATATGGTGAAGTAATGGCTTCATCATACAATCTCAGATCACTTGCTGAAAAGTATTTTTCAGATGAAATATTAACAAAAGTGCACACGTTGATTTGACCTAACTACTATACTACTATCCAATACTTTATATTTTTGAAATAGGGATTGTAAAATAAAAGGTTGCTCCTTTTTCAGGTTCACTTTTAGCCCAAATCTTACCCCCGTTTTTCTCTACAAACTCTTTACTTAACAACAAACCTAATCCTGAACCCGATTCATTATTTGTACCATTTGTCGTATAGAAACTAGCTGTATCAAATATTTTAGATGCGATATTGGCATCAAAACCAACACCAGAATCTTTAATAATAACTTTATAAAATTGTGAGTCTCTCTTAACTTCAACATCGATACTTCCACTTCTCGGAGTATATTTAATCGCATTAGAAAGTATATTTCGAACCACGGTCATCAACATATTTTTATCACCGAACACATCATAATTATCATCAATTTTTATAGATAATTTTATACCCTTATGATCTGCTATTGTTCTGAACAACTGAAGATTCCTACTCAAGATTGTATTAATCCTTATATTTTCAGGTGTAAACACTATTTCACCCCTTTGACTTTTAGCCCACAACAAAAGATTCTCTAACAAATCACTTACAGATTGAACTGATTTCATAAAAATATTAAATGTTTCCAAAAGATTCTGATTTTCTATTATTTCCTCATCTTCTAACAACATTTCAATTAAAGATTTCAGATTCCCAATAGGACCACGCAAATCATGTCCAATAATAAGAAACATTTTATCCTTTGTTTTATTAATATTGTCAAGTTCTTCTTTTTGTTTTTTAAGCAATTCATTTTGTGTTCTACGATGCTTTAATGAAATTAAAACATAAACAAACAAAATAGTAACCAAAACAAGTATTACAAGCAATCCTGTATTATATGTTCTTGCTCTTTTCAGCTCAAGTTCCTGTATTCTTTTATCTTTATTAAGAATATCAATTTCTATTTGCTTTTTCTGCTTCTCAATTTGATATTCCAGATTAAAAATCTTTTCTGAAAGTTGCTGACTAAATAGCGTATCGTTATAATTAATAAGGCAATTTAAATACTGCGAAGCCTTTTTATAATCATTTGTTTTTAATTCAATATCTGACAGCACTTTAAAATTATCTCTTATTATAAGCTTTGCTCCTATATCAGAAGCAATTTTCATACTTTTCTCTGCATTTTCTTTT
>DAOWGM010000142.1 GCA_030637515.1 Bacteroidales bacterium | reverse complement strand
TGTTCTATTTATATTAAATAAAGCAAGAATCAGATATATTCCTTTTTACATGGTTATTGGCTGGATAATTTGGTTTTTATTCCTAAAATCCGGAATACATCCCACTATCGCCGGTGTATTAATTGCATTCTCAATACCTTCTTCACGTAAAATTGATTTAGAAGATTTTACATTTAGGATGAAACGGAATCTTAAAGATTTTGAAAATGATCCATGCACAGACGATGTTGCTCTACAGCATTCACAACTTGCTTCAATAGATAATATGCAATCGCAGATTTTTAAAATACATAGTCCTTTGCAACAATTAGAACATAATTTACATGGATTTGTAACCTACATTGTAATGCCATTATTTGCTTTTGCTAATGCAGGAGTTGTACTAAAAAGTGCTGGTCTTGATACTCTAAATACATTAACTCTAAGCATAAGCGGAAGCCTAATTTTTGGTAAAATAATAGGCATATTCTTATTCTCATACTTAACTGTAAAGCTGGGCTTATCTTCTTTACCTGATAAAATGGAAACATATTTTTGGTGCTGGAATGTTAGGAGGAATTGGATTTACCATGTCGTTATTTATAAGTAATTTGGCCTACGAGAACATTGGTATTTTAAGAGGTATTGCAGAAAATCAAGCTAAACTTGGAATTTTAATGGGCTCGCTCCTGGCAGCAATATTTGGATATGCTTATTTGAAATTTTTACTTCCTAAAAATGACTTTGAATAAGTTATTTATAAAGTAATTATAACGCCCTGATAAAATATTAGTGCGTTATAATTTGTGATTTTATTGAAATTCGTTTTCAAAGCTATTTATTAAATAGAGCATAAAAAATCATTCATCCTTTATTTAGTGTTTCATTTTCAATATCTTTACTTAAAATATTATCTTTAAGATGATAAACACTCTATTAGCCAAAGGTTTTAATATTAACATTACAATTGAATTTTTTATTATAGTTCTTTTGTTTGCTTATATTATTTATCTCCAATTACAACTCTCTAAAAAAAACTTCTTAATTAGATCTTATCTGGATCAGTTTGGAAAACAAAAAAGTAAATTAGCTAAAACAGACATTATTCGGTTTTTGGAGAATCTTAAAAATCCAGGGTTTTCAGGAGTAGTTACAAAAGATAAACTTTTAGATAATAGATTTAGTAATTTCTTATTCGAGAATGACAAAGAGATAAAGCTATTCTTGCATTATACTGCAAAAGAAAAAGTTGCTAAGACAATTATTAAAGAAGGATTTAAATTTGTTAATTCATTTTATAAAACAGCCGAATACATTTATAACGATGAACTGTATTTAATTCATCGACATCATGAGCATAAGCAATATGGTGATTTTGTAATTGTTATTTGCATTTCCAAAGATAAGTACAATAATTATTCTGAAGAATTAGCAAGACTCAGAGCGAAAAACATTGCAGTTGAACAAATCTTAACTGAAGCACCTCCTGTTATTGATGAAAATTCAGATGAGGTGTATATTCTTCCTAAACAATTTATAAAAGGATACTTTAACTACATTGAAGGCACAATTGTAGAAAATCCTGATTTTGATATTAATTACCATTCGGTAGCTTTCAACAAAAATTTAGAAAAAATAAGATCTAAGAATAAATAACAATACTGATATATTCTTATTTTGAAAGCTCTTTTCCTAAATCAAAACATTCTTTTAGGACATCCTGATTCTTTTTAAAATCTGCTTTTGCAAGATTCTCATCCAACATTAACTTTGGATAAAGTTCCCTTAACTCCTCTTCTGTTTTTTGTACCTGTTTTATAACTGCCAAGCGCGTTGCTTTAATTACGTGTAACTTGTTATTATCACCCAACACTTCTTTCATATACTCAAACAAATCAATTACGGGCTGTGCATCAGAATCATCAGATGATCCCAGCGAAAGCAATAAAACAAAATCTTTAGTCCAATTATTCCAAGGAGTATGAATTAATCCGGTTTCCGTAATCTGAACATGAACAAAAGAACGAAACCTGTCGATTATATTTTTTAAGGGCGCTGTTACATAATGGAAATATATTGGCGAAGCAAAAACCAAAATGTCAGCTTCATTAATTTTTTGACTTAATTTTTCCCAGTCATCATCTCTAATTGAACAACGTTTAATCAAATTACAACGCAAACAACCATTGCAATACTTTATATTAAGATCCTTTGCTAAAACATGTTCAATATCAACAGAATTGTTTTGTGCTCCTTCTGTAAAATGTTGCAACAAGACAGAAGTATTACCTAATTTCCTGGTACTTCCATCTAATATTAAGATTTTCTTCATAGAATTAATTATTAATAAATGAAGTATCCTTAAAATAATCACTTATAAATGATACTTTATCATCGGTAAAATGGAATAAGGTTATTCCACTATTTTCATATAAGGAACCATCATTGTATTCACCTTTATTAGTCCAAACAACACATGCTTTATTTTTTTCAATAATTACATCATTCACTGAAAACGTAAGGTTTTTATACTTTCTTAATAAAACCTTAAAAAAAAGAATTACGCGTTTAGCACCTTCAACCTTATCTACTCCTGGAAATTCAAAACTTATATTTTCGGCTGCATTTTTCTCAAACTCTGTAAAGTTGCTTGTATTCATTGCTTCAAATACACCAACTGAGATCTTTTTATAGTTAGTTTCACTACTCATTTTTAATCTTATTTTTTGATTTGAACTTAATATTGAGATTATAAGATAAATTCTAATGTTATAATAGTTCAGTTTGATTAATTTTGCTAAAAATAATAATTAAAATTTAAAATGTATAAGCATTTATTTGGTCCTGTGCCATCAAGAAGATTAGGAATGTCTTTAGGAGTTGATTTAGTTCCGCATAAAGTTTGTTCGCTAAATTGTGTTTATTGCGAATGTGGTGCTACAACAAATCTTACAACTGATAGAAAAGAGTATGTTTCTTATAATGAAATTATTGAAGAGTTAGATGATTTTTTTAAGAACAATGATAATCCAGATTATATAACCTTTTCGGGAGCTGGCGAGCCAACATTAAACATTCATATTGGGAAAGTTATTGATTACATAAAAACGAACTTCCCTAATATCCCTGTTGCTGTTTTAACAAATGGAAGTTTGCTAAGTAAAAAGGATGTAAGACAAGAATTATTAAAAGCAAATTTAATTTTACCATCACTTGATGCTACAACTAATTTAGCTTTTAAGAAGATTGACCGACCAAATATTGATTTAAACATTGTAGACTATATTCAAGGATTAATTGATTTTAGTAAAGATTTTAAAGGTGCAATTTGGCTTGAAATAATGATGTTGCCAGGATTTAATGATAATTTAGAAAACCTCACTAAATTGAAAGAAGCCATTTTAAAAATTAATCCTGAAAAAATTCAATTAAACACGCTTGATCGCCCTGGTGTTATTGATAATATTAGAGCAGCCAGCAGAATTGAGCTACAAAACATAATAGATTTATGGGAATTAGATAATGTTGAGATCATTGCATCATCAGCTATTAGAAAAGATAATAAATCGTTCAGAAAAGATACTGAAAATGCAATTATAGAAACTATTTCTCGACGACCATGTACTTTAGATGATCTTCAGAAAATATTAGGTCTGCATGTAAATGAGATTAATAAATATCTTGATGTTTTGGATACTGATAATAAAATTGAAACATACAGACAGGAACGTGGAATATTTTATCAGTTAAAAAAATAATTTTCAAATATTTATTCAATATTTGTATAAACAGATTTCAAATTTTTATGAACAATACAGTTTACACCATATCTGCACGAGGAAAAAAACTACAACAACCTGTAAAAGAATATTTTAACTCCCGCTTTCCTAATATTCCCTTAAAAAAGATAGATAGTCTTTTTGGATTTATTGAGCCTACATCTTTATATAGTGGAAGACCATTCTTGAAAAGACAAATCTCTGATAAGGATTATGAATTTCTGAAAGAAAATAATATAGGCATAAGAATTCCATTTACGAACCATTATGTTTCAAAAGAGGAATATGAAAAATATAAGCCTTTACTGGAAAAGTATCATAAAAAAGGAAACTCAATTATTATCACCAATGACGATTTTGTTAAATGGGTTAGAGCCGATTTTCCATTATATAAAATTGAAGCGAGTATTTTAAAAGAGATTGATTCACTTGAGAAGATTAACAAAGCACTTGAATTATATGATACAATTGTGCTTCCGATGAATGTAAATTACAATACCGAATTATTAAATAGCATTAAAGAAAAAAACAGAATAACTCTATTTGGAAATGCAGGATGTGCTTTAACATGTCCAAATAGAATATGTTATGATTATATTTCGAAACGAAATAAAGTACTTGGCAGTACTAACATTTTTACGCGACTAATTTATTATTACTTCTCATTTTTTATAAAAAGAAAATGGTGCATGCATAAAGTCAAGCCCCGAAAACTACATGGTCTTAAGGATTTCGACATAGATAAATATTACGAAATAGGCTTTACCCGTTTTAAAATGCTTAGAGAACATAAAGGAAGAAACTCAGGATATTAACTTTTACTTTTATTAAGCAAGCTAAAAGCAATCAGAAACACCCTTTTATCAAAATAAATGGTGACAAAATGGATATTTACCTAAAAATTCGATATCTTGTTTACGTTAAAATAAACAACATAAACCATTAAATATTATTATTATGTCTAAAGAATTATTTCAAGCAATAGTACCTTTATTGTTTGGTTTACCACTAGGAATTTTAGCAATTCGATATTTCTTTAAAGGTTCAATTTTATTTAAAATTACAGTATATTGGGTTATTACACTTGCAGTTATTGATGTATTGGCCAACTTAAATGGTCTTAATCCTGAGGTCTTTTCTAATCTCGTTGTTATTCCAATTGGATTAGGAGTTATTATGTACGCTTTTAACAGAACAGCTAAAGAAGTACGAAGACCATTAGATGAGTCTGTATCTGCTTTACAAGAACTTTCAGAAGGGAATTTAAATGTAAGTATAAATAAAAATTACTTAAATCGAAATGATGAACTTGGTCGATTAACCCAAAGCATACAAAAACTTTCAAGCAAACTTAAAGAAGTAATAGAAGGAATTTCAGAATCTGCAAGTGAAATTGATAATACTGGCGAACAGTTAAGCTCAAGTTCTTTACAACTTTCAAATTCATCAAACGAGCAAGCTTCTTCGTTAGAAGAAATATCATCTTCTATGGAGCAAATCGTTTCGAGTATTCAACAAAATGCCGATAATTCTAAGCAAACCGAAACAATATCTATTAGCACAAATAAAAGTTTTGAAGAAAGTACAAAGTCTACCAATGTTGCATTAGATTCTATGAAAGAAATTGCTGAAAAAATTACAATTATTAATGATATTGCTTTTCAGACTAATCTATTAGCATTAAATGCTGCTGTTGAAGCAGCGCGTGCAGGAGATCATGGAAAAGGTTTTGCAGTTGTTGCTGCTGAAGTTAGACAATTAGCTGAACGTAGTCGCGATGCTGCAAATGAGATTATTAAAGTATCTCAGGAAGGAGCAACAATTTCAGAACAAGCACGAGAACTTATGAACAATAATCTACCTAAAATAAAACGTACATCTGAATTAATACAAGAAATTACCGCAGCTAGTTTAGAACAGAAAAGCGGTTCAATGCAGGTTAATGAATCAGTTCAACAATTAAATAATATCACACAACAAAATGCAGCTGCATCTGAGGAGCTATCTGCAAGTGCTGAAGAACTTACTGCAAAATCGAAAAATTTACTTGATTTAGTTTCATTCTTTAAATTAAAATAAAAAAAACCGGTTAGTAAACTAACCGGTTTTTTTTATTTTAATGCTGCTTTTGTAAAAATATATTCCGGTATTTCTTTATCAAATTCAATATCAACTATAATAAATTCAGTTCCATCACCTTTCTTAAGCATATCTTTAAAGATCATTTTTTGTGGATACCAGCGATTTCCTATTTTTGTGATCTCTGATAATTCAAGTTTTTTAAGAAGCTTACCGCTTTTTGCATATAATTCTTCTTTTAAAGGTATAAAACGAACTTTATCAACCCACATTTTGCGAGTTTGGTAATTAACTTCAGCAGTTTTTGCCTGGAGTTCAACAATCCAACAATCCCGATTATCGATAATTTCAGAACCAATAACACCCGCATCATAATCTTCAAGCAATTCGGCATTATCCATCATGTCTTCGTAGGAAAGATCTGATCCCATTAATGATTGTTTAAGCATATGACCTGAAATTTTAATGATTCTATCTGAACCCGGAGAATAAATCCATAATTCGTCTTCGAGCTTAAGCATTTTTGTTCCTTTTTCACGTACCGGGGCAAGATATTCAGTAAATGATTTTTCATCACCCATCCCCCAGCTTTTTGCTTCAATTGTTCTTGTTTGCCGTGCACCATGAATTATCATTTTCGAAGTGGATATGATACTTTTTGAAGCCATATTTTCATCTATCCTTTCGAGTATTTCTTTACCTGTTGGCTCCTGTGCTTGCAGTATCAAGCTAGTTGCTAAGAATATTATAGTTATTAAATTTTTCATTTTCATAAGTTTAAAAGTTATAGATTCCTGCCTAAGCAGGAATGACATTATACAATTAAGTTTCAAGTTCTTTAAATAACGAAGCAGTTTTGCGTTTATAGATTCCAATTCCTGATAACATAGTTCCAAGAGTTACAGAAAACAGACCCGGAATAAATCCAATATAATACGCAGGTGTCGTAATATTTGCTCTAAAAACACCTGGCATCATCATTTTTGAACTTTTCATCATATCTCCAACATCTATCCCAACTTCCTGCAACCAAAAAGAAAATCCAAGTCCAACAAGCGTTCCTAAAAGAGAACCCACAATACCAATTAATAATGCTTCATAAATCATTGAACGGTAAATATGTCCTTTTTCTTCTCCAATTGCCAGACGAACACCAATTTCACCGTATCTTCTTAATCCACCTATTAATCCTGTGTTCCATAAAACAATTGACATAGCCATAATAAATATGGTAATTATAATTCCCACAAAACTATCTACATAATCAAAGTAACCAGACATAATAGAATCATTTTTAAGCCGTGTCATAACTGGTGAGAATTCATCATTTGTATCGGTATATTTCTCATTAAATGTATTTTCCACATTTAAAGCAGCAATATCATCGTAATTTTTCATATCCAGAAAGCCTAAAATCTCTCCACATGCGTCATCCATATCCAGTGCATTTTGAATTCCTGAAATATCAGCAATCATTCCGCTTCGATCCATCATATGCACACCGAATTCAATGGTTCCAGAAACTATAAAATTTTGAATCGACATACCTCCGTACATTGTTGAAGTAATTAAAGTAACTGTTCCACCTAAATCAACCTCAAGTTTTCTGGCAAATTCATCGCTTATTAATACCTCATTTGGTTTTTTGGGTAATCGGCCCCTTTTAATTGAGTTTCTTATATTTAGTCTGTCAATTTCTTTACTGTTTTCAGAAATTAGATTAACAGCTATCCCCGCAACGATGCCTTGTTTTTTTGTTTCCCCAAATTCATCTGGAGCGTCTAATAAGCCACCAAAATTTATTCGTTGAACAAACTCCATAGTTGGATAATCTTCCTGCAGGTTGCTTACCAAATCATTTACTTCTATTAATGCAAGATCGTTAGGCAGTTGATTTTTGTTCTCAGCATAAGCACGGGTCATTACCTTAACATGACCCGAAGTATAATTTGCCGAAAATTCAATCATATCACCTAAAACTCCTGTAATATAACAGTGTAAAAAGACAGTAAGTGTAACACCTGCCGTAACAACCAGAATTGGTAGTAAACTACGATTCCGGTCTCTTAATAATCCTTTAAATAAAAAACGTATCATTGTATTTTCCCCTTTATAGCGTCGGTTGGTTTCATTTTAGAAATTTTACGAGCTGGCAAATAGCTCACAATAAGAGTAATTATAAAAATAAGTAATGAAGTCCCAATAATTAAGCCAGCTCCATAAACCGGATAGATGGTTTCTGCAATAGCAATGCCCATATCATCAGTTCCTGCCGGCATTGTCATTCCAATAGACATTAACCAAATTAATAATGGTGTTCCAACAATTCCAATGAATATAACTGCTAAAATAGCATGCATTGCTCCTTCTACTGTAAACAGGCTAACAACTTGTCTGCGAGTCATTCCCATTGCAATGTAAGTTCCGATTTCTTTTTGTCTTCGGAAAATAGATAAGACCTGAGTATCAAAAATCGCCAGCATTGCTAAAAGCATTAAAATGAAATACATAAATGATCCTCCAACTTTCTTCATCTTCATCATTTCATTCATTTCTGTCATTAAGAAATCAAATTCTTTATACACCCAACCAGAAATATCTTCGCTCATTTCATGATCTTCACCAATAACAAATAAAGTTGCCTCGTTAGGTGCTTGCATCATTTCCTGAAGTATTTTTATATGGATATACATTTGACCTGCATCAATTGAAGGAACATTGCAATCAAAAACATTTACAATTTTCACCTCAGCCGCATCAAATGTTCCATTTATATCTCTCCATCGAATTGTTGTTATATCACCTACTTTTAATTTGCAGTTTTTTGCCATTCGTTTTCCAATAACAGCAGGTATTTCATGCCCTGTCCGTCCGACAGGCGGGCTGCCGGCTGGCATGGTTTCTGATTTAATATTTAATTCTGCACTAGGAATTGCAATAACTTTTTGATCTGGATTGATTCCCTTTAAAAGCATGCTTTGAATTCTTCCATCAGGATAAACAGAAGCCTGTGTTAATAATATTGGTGTAACAACTCCTTCTATAGTTGCATTCTGCAAAGTAACAGGAATTTTTGCATGACTATCTTCCAGTGTAAAGAAATCATAAGGATCGTAGTTCTCTTGCCAGTATTGACCGTTTCCAACTTCCCAGGCCTGCATATCTCTATTTGCCTGTTCATTCCATCCGTCAAGTATTCCATAATGCCAGATAATCATAAACAAGACAAAAGCCAATACAATTACGTTGAGCCAGGTTCTTAATCCTGCACCAACTAAATTTCGATAGGCTAGTTTAATCGCTAACATGATATTTATTCTCCTTTCACTTTAGTAAGCTCATCTTTAACAACTTTACCATCTTCAAGGCTAATTTTTCTTTTCAGATATTTAATAACCTTATCGTCGTGAGTAGCAAAAATGAAGGTAGTTTTAAGCTCTTCATTTAGTTTGAGCATCATTTTTAGAATATTATGAGAATTTGCAGCATCGAGATTTGCTGTAGGTTCATCTGCCAAAACAATTACCGGCTTTTTCACCATAGCTCTTGCTATTGCAACTCTCTGACATTCTCCTCCTGAAAGTTGAGCAGGACGTGATTTAACTTTATCGGTTATTCCAACCCATTCCAAAGCATCCATCACGGCTTTTTTACGTTCTGAGCCTGTCATGTTTAATAATAGCAGTGGAAATTCAACATTTTCATAAACAGTATAAACAGGTAAAAGATTGTAAGTTTGAAAGATAAATCCTAAATGCTTTCTTCGAAGTTTTGCAGCACTCTTTAATGAGAGATTACTTGTTGATTCTCCCATTACAACTGCATCACCTTCAGTGGCATTATCAAGAGAACCAATAATATTAAGTAAAGTTGTTTTACCTGACCCACTTGGCCCGACAATTCCTGTAAACTCCCCGGTTTCAAAAGCTAAGTTAATACCGTTTAAAGCTGTAAACTCACCTTTACCCACCGGAAAACGTTTAACAAGATTGTCAATTGTTATTAAAGTATTTTGTTCCATATTTATTTAGTTTATAGTTCTTAGTTGAATGTTAAAAGTTATAAGCTTGGATTAACTATTTTACTTTTTTATTTCAATCCCCTTCTCCAAGGGGAAAACAATTATATCTTTTTCATTATTAATTATTAATTTCTAATTCTTAATTATTTAATGATTAAATATGATCATTAGTTGAGCTCCGTAACCACCAAATAAATTTACTTCACCAACATTCTGATATATTTGAAAATTATCAGGATTCCAGAAAGCCATCATGTAAAATATCAAGTTATCGTATGTCCATGAAAAATTTATAAACCGATAAAAATCATTATTTGTAAAATCGTAATAAACAATGGCCTGAAGATTATTTATTATGTTTAATGGATAACTTAAAGACATAGCTCCAAATCCAATTCCGCTGCCTTTTCCAAAAACACTTTCGGTTTTCTGATACATAAAATATTCAGTAATAACATTTAATCCATTACCTAATGCAAAGGTGTAATCTGCACCAACATTTATTAATCGTTGATATCGCTGATTAGTAAAGTCAAGATTCTGATGAATTAAAGCTGCTTCAAACCAGAGCCCTAATTCTAAATCAAATTTTCCGTCAATTGCATATCTGTTCTCTGAAAATCCATTTCGATTTGACAATGAATCTGCGAAAGCTTCATCAAAAATACCTTCGCGATAATGATACGTTCCTGCTATTTCTCCTGTTAAAAAAGGCAATTGTATTCTTCCGCCTATTTCGGGTTTATCTTCATGAGAAGAAAAAACTTCCCAACCTTTTGTATCATCATTTCCATATAAGAACCAAAGCCAAACATTTGCATTGTTTAAGAAATAATATCTTCCAAGCACAGCGTGAACTCCCTCTGTCATTTGCAGCGGATCGCGCGGATCCATTTTATCGAACCACATTAAAGGACGCAAAAGACTGGCTGATCCAAAATTTATTTTATGTAATCCTGCACGTATGTCAAATTGATTTCCTGAGAAACTTACCCATCCTCGATATGGTTTTATTTTTGCATTCAGATCATTTGAATCGTTAATCCAGTAATATGTTGAATACATGTTTAAAGTAAAATCCCAATTAAATTCGTAGTTTTCGTTCAAATCTTTATGAAGTAAAAGTGTTGGAAAATATTGAAGCCCCAATTGACTTTCGAATGGTTTTTCGGGATTAATTGCTGCCCGACCAATCAACTGCCCTTTTTTATCCAGAAACTGTGCATTTGCTTTTGGATGAACCAAAAGAAACAATATAAAAGCCAATATAGAAACGTTTTTCAACATCATTATTATTTCTTAACGCGGTAACACTCCATAAAAAAAGAAATTTGTAATCTCCATTATCAAATCTTGTGGATTAGCATACAACTTTTCCAGGTTTTCATCTTGCATCATCTCAAACATGTGATTTAAAAAGTACAATATGAATTCTGGTTTAATATCTTTTCTTATATCACCATTTTTTTGAGCTTCAGTGTAGTCGTTAACAATCATTGTAAGATTTTTAGTCTTTATCTGATTCAAGAACTCCAACATTTCAGGATCGGCATGACGAATATAATCATCCATAAACTCATTGCTTATATTCTGAGATTGCTCCATTTTTAGGTCTAATGTCTTTTTTACCTTATCAGGAAAAGGAATATCGCTATCCATAATTTCACGATATTTTTTTAATGAGGTATCATAAATAAAATTTAACAGGTATTTAATAAGCTCCATTTTATTCTTAAAATGCTTGTAAAATGTCATTTTACTAACATTTGCTTCGCGACATACTTCTTCAATGGTAACTCTTTTAAAACCGTATTTCCAGAAAAGTTCTTTTGCTGCTATCAGTATTTCTCGTAATTTTTGATCATCTATACTTTCCATCTTCTTTTATACGTTTTATGTATTATTTTACCTTTTTCGTACAATTTACGTAATTTTATAAATACCTGTCAAGTATTTTTCAAACTTTTTGATTTAAAAATTTTAATATGCTACATTTATATTTCTTAAAACTTACACTATGAAGGCAAAAGAGTTACATAAAGACATTAAAGAATTTTGTGTTAAAAATGCTGATGAAGAAATTGTAAAGAAATATTCTCGCTATTTCAAAGATGGATTCAATGGCTATGGTTTACACAAAGATTTAATTCCTGACAAAATTAAAGAATATAAAGGCCAATCTTGGTGTGATATTGAACTTGTTTATGAAGTTTCAAAACTTCTTGTACCAGAAGAAAAATTCGAACTCCCTTCTTTTGCAATTAATCTGTTAAATGAATTTGCAAAAGAATTTGATTATAAAACATTTCAGGTATTAGAATCATGGTTCTCCATAGGAATAAACAATTGGGCTCATACCGATGGAGTTGTACAATACTTTTTTCCTGTATTCTGGAAAAAAGAAATAATAAAATTAGAGGAATTATCTGATTGGCGAAAAGCTGAGAATAAATTCCAACGCAGATGTGTTCCTGTTGCAATGATTAAACTTTTAAAGCATGATTCAAATCTCCCTAAACTTTTTGATTTTATAGATTCAATGATGATGGATACTGAACGAGAAGTTCATCAAGGATTGGGATGGTTCCTGCGCGAATGCTGGAAGCGAGACCGCAATTTAACTGAAGAATTTTTATTAAAATGGAAAAATGATTGTGCCAGATTAATTATTCAATATGCAACAGAAAAAATGACTAAAGAAGAACGTATTCAATTCAGAAGAGATAAAAAATAAATTATAAGAACTTAATAATATCACACTTCGACATGCTCAGTGTGACATTAATTTATATATAGTTGTCATCTTGAGCCTGTCGAAAGGTGAACATCCTGGTTTATTCCTAATACTCTTTTTTAAACAAGAACTGAAATTTTCAAGACTATTGGGTTTACAAGTATTTCAAAGTCTTTATAAGCTAGTTTAATTAACTCTGAATGTGATCCAGCCGCAAATGCTATCTCTTTACCTTTTGTTAAGGATTCTGCAACATAAACTTCCATTTTATATAAGTTCCCAAAAGGAGGCATTGCGCCAACTTCGCAATTAGGAAACATTTCTATAAAATCTTCTTCTGCTGCTAATTGTACTGTAACTGCTCCACTCTCGTCTTTTAATTGATTGAAATCTATTTTATACGATGCAGGCAGCACAACCATAGTCATTTTCTCATCCAGTTTTACCATTACAGTTTTAGCGAGCTCATTTCCAGACACGTGTGCTGATGCTGCAACTTCCATAGCTGTATAAGCAGGAGAATGACTAATAATAACATATTTAATATTATTATTATCTAAATAATCTTTAACTTTTTTTATCGGCATAATATCATCTTATTATTCTGATTAAATAAACAATCTTGCGTACGTTATAATATTCTTATAACAAAGAAGAGTTTTGTAGGATTTCTTTACGTATTTTTGATAAGATATTTTCTACAAATTTACGAAACAACAAGTTCAAAGTCAATTATAATGAGCTATAATAATATATTAAACAGCTTAGGTCCATGCGGAATTAATTGCTCTAAATGTTTTGCATTTAAGAATGGAACTATAAAGAAATTAAGTTCAGAGCTAAAAGAGAATCTTGGAGATTTTGATGTTTATGCTGAGCGATTCGTTGATTTACTGGAAGAACCTGTTTTCAAAAAATATCCTGATTTTAAAGAAATGCTCAGTCATTTCTCAAATGTTGAATGTAATGGTTGCAGAAAAGATGAATGCAAACTTTTCACAGCTTGTAAAGTAAAGCAGTGTTCTAAAGATCATTCCGTTAACTTTTGTTTTCAATGTGCAGAGTTCCCATGCTCAAAACATGGTTTCGACGAACATCTTGAAAAACGTTGGATAACAATTCAAAATAAGATGAAAAAAAATGGTGTTGAGAAATACTTTAATGAAATAAAAGATTTACCCAGATACTAATTCAATCTTTTTGCAACATCCTCTTTATAGTTTCTACCAATCGTAAATTTTCTATCTCCTATTTCAACATACGAAGAAGTAAAGACATCAATCTTTGTTAATATCGATTCTCAAAATAATCGTAGAAACTTACCATAGTTTAGCTATTGCTCAGCAAGTAAGGATTCATACAACTTATTCAATGATCAACTTTTGGGTAAAAGTTTTACCTGTGCATTTGATATTGATAAAATACACACCACTTTGTAATCCAAGTACAGAGTATGAATTTTGTTCATTAAAAGTCTTTACCAATTTACCTGAAATATTATATATCCTTATTAATTCAATCTTTTTGTTCGTTTGAATAATGAATTGGTCTTTTACCGGATTTGGATAAATTGCAAAGTTTGTATTCCCAGTTAATTCATTTACAGATAATGCTGCGCACTCAGTTTCATTATTAACAAAATAAGATGTTTCATCCTTATTCCAACTGGAAAGATAAGCTGCACTCTTATTATCAACATAAATGCAAGATAAGTTTGGGTTGTTTGTAGCATCAAAGACTTCAAGGTTTACATTGTTTCCATTCCTTACATCCAAATTAGTTAATTGATTTGAATCGCAATATAAATATTGTAAAACATCATTTGTAGATACATCCAAACTTGTTAATTGATTATTAGGACAATACAGGACATTTAAAAATATATTTGCCGATATATCCACACTTATTATTTGATTTGATTTAAACAACAAACCAGTTAAAGCAGTGTTTTCAGATACATCTAAACTTGTCAAATTATTTTCAGTACAATCCAAGATCTCTAAATTAGTATTTGCCGATACATCCAAATTTGCTATTAGATTATTCCTGCAGAACAAGTAAATTAAAGACTTATTTGCTGACAAATCCAAACTTGTTAATTGATTTGACTCGCAATACAGGTCTGATAAAGCCGTATTTACTAATAGATCTAAACTTGCTAATTGATTTGAATCGCAGTTCAATTCAGTTAAATTCGTATTCGCCGATAAATCCAAACTTGTTAATTGGTTTTTATTACAGTAAATCCTGGTCAAAGCAGGAGTAGAAACATCCAAACTTGTTAATTGATTATAAGAGCAATTCAATGAAGATAAAGCAGTATTTGCAGATACATCCAAATTTGTTAATAGATTTACAGCGCAAAACAAATTATTTAAAGCTTTATTTGACGATACGTCCAAACTTATTAATTGATTATCATAACAATCCAAGACAATTAGTGCTGTATCTGCTGATAAATCCAAACTTGTTAAATTATTACTAAAGCAACTCAGCCAAAATAAAGCTGTATGTCCTGAGACATCCAAAATAGTTAATTGATTTTCACTGCATATCAAGTAAGTTAATGCCGTATTTGCAGACACATCCAAACTTGTTAATTGATTAACATTGCATATCAAGTGAGTTAAAGCAGTATTCGCGGATACATCCAAACTTGTTAATTGATTAACATTGCATATCAAGTGAGTTAAAGCAGTATTCGCGGATACATCCAAACTTGTTAATTGATTAGAATAGCAATTCAAGTAAGTTAAAGCCGTAAAATCTTCGATACCGATTAAACTGCTAATGCTTTTATTGTCTATGTTTAATTCTGTTATTACACTGATATTAGCGGTTGTAACAGAATCGTCTAAAGCTCCGGAGTCGAAGCCTAAATCAATTAGTGCTTGTTCAAAATTATCATCCGGAATGTAGGTGTTTTGTGCAAACAAACTGATATTTGCTAATAACAGAATAATAAGGCTGAAATTTTTCATAGGAATATGTTTTAAATTTCATATACAAAGGTATTCGATTGATATGACAAAGTCCAACAATTAACCTACTTATTTTTAATACTATAGCATATTACTTCGGTTAGATATTCTTATGAAGTGCAGTTTAAAATAAATAAAAATTTATCTCGATATTAAGACAATCGCTTTAATACATCATTTTTATAATTTCTTCCAATCATAAATTTTCTTTCTCCAATTTCCACAAATGAGGAAGTAAAAACGTCAATCTTTGTTAGGTTGATTATATATGATCTGTGTATTCTTATAAAATCATTAGAAAGTTTTTTTTCAATTGCAGTAAGGCTTTCATAACATATTATCGAAAAATCAGCAGTATAAACTTTTATATAATTATCGAGACTCTCCATAAATAGGATTTCCGAGAATTTGATTTTATAGTTCTTTTTATCAGCTTTTAAAATAATATAATCTTTCTTATCATTTGTCTTATTTTCAGACTCTTGCTTTGGTTGTGTATGAGAAAGGAATTTATTTATGCCTTTTAAAAATCTTTCAAATGATATTGGTTTAACTAAGTAATCCACGGCATCCAATTCAAAAGCATCTACAGCAAAATTGCGATATGCTGTAGTAAAAATTACTTTCGGTGGGTTTGATAATGATTTTAGAAACTCAATTCCCGAAATTCCAGACATATTAATATCTAAAAAAAGCAAATCTACGTTTTCGTTATTTAAAACTTCAATTGCATCAATAGCCTTTGTAAAACCCTTAATACATAAGAGTTGATCAAACTTTTCGAGATGTTCCTGAATTACTTTAATTGCAATAGGTTCATCATCAATAATAATGCACTTATATTTACGCTTATCTGTCATTTAGTTTAAATCAATTTCTAATCTTGCCTTAAAAATTCCTTCGCTATTTAATATATCTAAACTGTATTTATCTTTATAGATTAATTCTAAACGATCTTTAATATTCTTTAAGCCTATCCCCTTACCTTCCTGCTTTAAATATTTATCAGCACTTTTTTCAAAAGTGCTATTTTCAATTGCAAATTTAACAATCTGATTTTCTGTACTGAATTCCATAAAAATAAAACTCTTTTCAGGGTTATGAAATCCATGTTTAAATGCATTCTCAACAAATGGAAATAAAATTAATGGTGCAATTTCAATATCACCAATTTTCTTTGGAAAATTCATCTTAACATTAAAGTTTTCATCATGACGCACACGTTCCAGTTCAATATAGTTTTCTATAAATTTTAATTCTTTTATTAATAGCACTTCCGGTTTGTCGCACTCATATAACATGTAATCAAGCAAGTCGGAAAGTTTCATTATAACTTCTCTTGAGCCTTCTGCATCTTCTTTTACCAGTCCATATAAATTATTAAGCATATTAAATAAAAAGTGCGGATGAATTTGCCCCTGAAGTAATCTTAAACTTGCTTCTTTTAACTTAATCTCAGTTAACTGCTTTTGTTTTTCGATGTTATTCTTTTCTACTAATCTTCTATATGATTCTTTAATAAAATGAATAACCACAGCTATAATTACAAGTAGGTAATTTCCGGTAACCAATATAACAATCTCACTTCGAGTAGGAATTAACATATCAGGAAGTTTTAGCACACTATATGTCAATATCAGGATTACAGAAAAAGAAATTAACCAAAAAGTAACAATAAAAATAGCTATAATTAAGTACGTAAATATGAACAATTTCCCAGTAAATAAATATCTGTGAATTAAATATCTGTTAACTAAAAGGGTAATTAAAAAACTTACTGTAATCAAAAATATAACCAATGAAAGTCTGATTTGTAGATTGTAATCTTTATTACTGAATAGAAAAAACATAATGCAGGCAGAAAAAAGCCAATATAAAATATGCCACTTCCAGTTACTCTTAATTGTAAATAAATTTAATATCTTTTGATCATTCATATTCACTCAAAGGTAATATAATAATATTTTTAATCTTTTGATTAAATCAGGATTTATATAAACAGCGTTTTTATCACCCTGAATGAATTATATTCGTTCGCACTGGTTTATTTGTTATCTGGAAAAGAAAAATATACCTTGGCATAAATATTTTTTTTGTTTACTGATTCAAGCATAATATTGGATTAGTATTAACCAAAACAAATAAAAATTATGTCAGTATTTAGTTTATTAAAGGAGCAATTTGTTAACGGAGGATTCATGTTTATGATTCCAATGATGATTATGTGGATAGTCTTAATTTTTTTAACAATAAAACTTGCTTTAAGCTATCGTTTGGAAAGTAGAAATGTAGAAAAACTAAAGAACCAAAACTCTATCATTCTCTTTATGGGAAGTTTTATGTTTCTTGGATCAATATTCTATCAGACATTAGGATTCTACCAGGCACTATCTGCTATTGAGGTAGCCTCAGACATTTCTCCTTCACTTATTATGGGTGGCTTGAAAGTTTCATTTATTGCACCATTACATGGTTGTTTCTTTTTCCTAATATCAGGTATTATTTGGTTCGTTTTTAGAAACTTACTTCGAAAATAGTAACAGCTATTTATTAATATTAGCAATAAGCTTTAATATGAATCATACATTCTAATTAAAGCTTTATTTATTTATTCATCATTTAAAAATCAAAGAATGAAAAAACTACTTTTTATACTTATCTCTTTTTTAATCTCAGAAACACTTTATTCGCAGACATATAATTCAAAACAACTTAAAACTATTGCTGAAATATGGGGAGAATGTTATCTGTTTCATCCTTCAGTAATCCGATCAAATCAACATGTAAACTGGGAAGAAGAATTGGTTAAGTTTCTTCCATTAATAAATCAAGACCTTTCTCATGAAGAATTTATTCAGTTAATTAATACAAAATTAATTTCATCACTTAATGATCCATTAACTTATGTTCAAAAAACTACTCCTGAAACATCCCTAAATTCAAGAGAATATAAATATCAATCAAACGTTAATTACGATTATTATACGATTTCTGAAGAGATGCTAATGTCTCAATCTCTTTGGATTGAATTTGATAGTATAATTTCAGAAAAAAAATCTCAGAAAGCTTTAGTTCTTGATTTAAGAATCAATTCTGAACTTGCTTTAAATCCTCATGAGAAATCGTACTTTGAGCGTATCGCATCATTACTAATTGATTCACCAATAAGTATGGGATCATCTGTTTCTCGCGAGCATTTTGGCTGGGATGAATTCAACGATTGGTGGTATTACGAACAAAGGTGGAAAATAGAAAGTAATAGCACTATAAATCCTTTAAAAATGGATGCTCCTATGATTCAATATCAGTATCCAGAAATTGATTTGAATTTGATAGAAACCATTCATCGTCCTATTTATTTTGTCGTTAATAAGAGTTTCATTTCATATTATTATCCTTTATTAAAATCCTTAAAACTATACAGGTCTGACACATATATTATTTTTGAAAACACAGGAAATGTTTTTACTCCCTGGTATTTAGATAAGATTAAATATGATTTCAATGATTTTGAATTCGTTTTTAATCCATCATTTACAATCAACAATAATTCTGTTGATTTAAACTTTGATTATTCTACTGATAATATTGAAAGTAATAATATTGAACAAATTATTGAAGATATCTCACAAAGACAAAAAATTGGAAAAACCAATTTCAATTTTGATATAGTTCAAAAACCATATTCTACATCCGAAGAAACATTATCGAACGAAGAACGAATTTTAGGAATAATTAAAACATGGACTATTGTAAAATATTTTTATGCTCATCACAATCTTGCATCTGTAAACTGGGATGACATACTTCAACCATATTTATCAGTAGCTCAAAATTGTAACAACGATAAGGAGTATTACGAGCTAATTCAGAATATGATGAGTAAATTAAATGATTCGCATGTATCAACCTTTCACCCATCAATTTTTGATTATTCAAAATTATTTGTTGCACCAATTCAATTCGAATGGATTGAAAACAAAGTTATTATAACTGCAATTATACCAGAATTTATAGGGAAATTTAATATTCAAGCCAGTGATGAGATTTTAAGTATTGATGGTAAATCAATTCAACAAATTATCAAAGATAACAAGCAAAAAATCTCAGCAAGTAATAATCAATCGTTTTACAATAATGTAATAAATCCTGGAAATTTTGTTGATGCTCTAAACGTACCAATGAAAATATCAATTAAAAGAAATAATAAGGAGCAAGAACTTGAAATTCCTAGAACAGTTCAAATATTCGAGTTTTTCATGCAAATAGATAAAAGACCTGCATTTGAAATTAAAGAAAACAATATTGGGTATTTAAATTTATCGGCATTAACAAACTCATATGAACTTGAAAAAGAGCTTCGAAAAATGAAAAATACTCAAGGATTAATTATTGACCTAAGAAATGGCTACCCAACATATAATTATTTGCACTTTATAGAAATGCTTGCAAACAAAACTTTTAAAGGCAGAATTGATGAAACACCAATTGTTTTTGCTAATAAGAATAACGCTATTGTTTTTGAAGAAAGCCAAAATAAATATCAAACAGACTCTTCTTTCATTTACAAAAATCCTGTTGCCGTTTTAATTGATAAATCTATGGTAAGTCGCCCTGAAGATATTGCAATAGAATTAAAGGAACTAGAAAATATTTTCTTTGTAGGAGAACAAACACAAGGTACTGATGGTGAAATGACGAAAATTAGTTTACCCAGAGGTGGCGAAACTTCATTTACCGGACAGCGAATTCTGTTTGCGAATGGAGATCAATTTCAGGGAATAGGAATTACACCAGATTATGAAGTTGAAAAAACTGTTAAAGGAGTAAAACAAGGAAATGACGAAATTCTTGATAAAGCTTTAAAAATAATTGCTAAAAAGATTTCTGAAAAATAGTATAAAACGACTTATAATTAATCAGGCATTCTTAGTAAGTTTGCCTGATTTTTTATTTTACATATTATGATAACTGAACACATAAAAGCTTCTGATTTAAATACAAACAAGTGGTCAGGAGGAACAACCACACAACTTGCTATTTACCCAAAAGATGCTGATTACAAGAAGCTAAACTTCCAATTTCGAATAAGTACTGCAACAGTTGAAGTTGAAGAATCAACCTTTACTAAATTACCCGGAATATATCGAAAATTAATGATCTTAGATGGTGAAATCAGAATTGAACATAAAGATCGATATACACAAACTCTAAAAAAATTTGAGCAAGATAGCTTTGAAGGGAACTGGAATACTAAAAGTTTTGGGAAAGCTGTTGACTTCAATTTAATGACAAAGGGGAACACAAAAGGTGAAATTGAATCTCTAATTATAAAAAACAAATTCACATTGATTCAGATTCTGATTTTTATGGATTATATGTTTATTCAGGAGAAATTAACTTAATTGTAGATCAAAAAGAGATTAAAATATCTCAAGGTGATTTCCTGTCTTTCCATAGTATAAAAAAGAATGAATTAGAAATTTTATCAGTTAATTTCTCTGAAATCATATTAACCAAAATTAATTTCAATTAATTCGGTTAGCTCCATGCAAGCGCGGTTACATGAATTTCCACACACCTTGGACAGCTTGTAAGCTATTTTCAGGATAAAGAAATTTGGATGACTGAAGTTGGGTATCAGTCGGGTTTAGAATACTGCAATAGTTCTGAAGCTAAACAAGCAGAGTTTTACCATCATTTATTTACAGCTTGGGATACATATAAAGACAATATTAAATTTGTTCTTGTAGACTGGCTTCACGATCAATCACTAGCTTTAATTGAAGAATGGAAAGATTATTATGGCACTGATCCCGCTTTAGTAGAATATTTATCTACTCTCGGAGTTTGTAACAACGATGGGACAGACAAATATGCATTCCAACAAATTAAGGAAGAATTGAAGGCTCGGAATTGGTAGAATAAATATAGCCCGAATATTCGGGCTATATTTTTAATTTGTCAATCCGCTCATTCCGAATTATATTTATATCGCCATTACCAATAAAAAGTTCTTCGATTGTTTCCCACGATTCGATATCTTCTTCATCATTTTCCTCATCGTACTCTCCCAACCTATGGAATCCATGAATAAGAACTTTTCCACTTTGAGAAATTTCACTTTCTGTATACCATTCACTCCACATAGGAGAATCGGAAGAATACGAATTAATTGCTAATTGAAAACATGAATATGGTTTTTTGTTTCTAAATACTGTTGCAAAAATTATATCCGGACCTTGATTACCGTCCGAATATGAAACCGACCATATATATACTTCTACACCAGTTTTTAATGTTAATTTATTCAATGCTAAAATCTTTATTTCCTGAAATTCCCAATACTGTTCTTCAATTTGTTCTTCTGATACATTATTCTTTTTTAACGAATCAATTTCAATTATGGCACGTATTACTTCGTTGTTAGAATTTTTACCTAAATGATTTACATTTTCGTATAGTTCTTTCAGAAAACTTGCATCTAAGACTTTATATTTACTATGAAGAATATCTTCAAGCAACTCAGAATCTACCTTATACGGGAACTCATTTATTTCTATAAACAAGGTATCAATACTTGCTGAAGTGCAAGAATATAAGAGAATTGAAATAATAAAAAATTGTAATTTTCTCATAATTTCCCCATTAAGAGTTATTAAAGTTTATTATTTTTTGGACTCTGTTTTCTTTAAATATTTTTCATTTTCTTTAGTCACTTCTACTCCTGTCATTTCAAAATGCCATCCTTCACCCGATCCACCATCTCGAATTAAACCGAACCTTAAAGCAATTAAATCATTTATAGCATCAGTTTTAAATAGAAATCCACCACTTGATATATCAATAGCATCACCTCCAATATGATTACTTGTGCTTACATACTTAGATGATGGCAATCTTTTATTTGAATTTGATGAATAACCTTCAGAAGCATACTTTGTGGAAGAATTTCTAAATGCTCTGTAATTCTTTGCCTTTTCAGTTTCAGTATACTTTTCAACATACGACCTTACATCACTCCATAAGATTTCTGTTTTAAGATCTTCTTTCTTTTCCTCTTCCTTTTTATCTATTACTAAGGTTTTTTTTGCTTTCTCTTCCTCTGCAGCCTTCTTTATAGCAGCTTCATATTCCGTTTTTGTTTTATAAGCAGGATTTTTTCCTGTGTAAGTATAAAAGTGCTCCTTTTTTGCCCATAAATTACCATCTATATCCTTAATAAAATCTCCTTCATGATATGTTTCATCGTTAAACATTTTAATAAGATTGTTTTTAACATCTTTTGAATATTTATTTTGTTCAATCTGGTATTCAACACTCCAGCGATGCGCTCTTTTGGAACTTCGTGCTCCATCCTGAACTTTCATATCACCTGTATATAAGCCTGTAGCTACTATAAACTTATGATATTTTTTTATTCTTTCGACAAGCAGTGGGCTTAAATTTACTTCCTCTTCTGATTTATATAAATCAACATTTTTTAATTCAAAACTCACATCTTTTGTAATCTCTTCAAAATATGTAGAGTCAATTGCTGATTTATTTGCAATTTCTAATACAATATCATAATCAGAATTCTCTTCTATTCCCATCTCCTTTTGAATCTTATCGAGTTTTGCGTTGTATACAGATCTTGATTCAGAAGAAGTATGTTTTTGAGTGCTCATATCATACTCCATTTGCTTAAGAGTTCCTCCCGATTTCCTTTTCTTCGTAAGTTTTTTAATATTACTACCATTATGACCGATCCAAGTTGCATTAGGAATGAAGGTCTCTATACATTTAGCCAAATCATCATGCCATTTACCCTGTTCCAAGCATAAATTAGGTACGTTTTCAATATCATTTTCAACAAGTAATTCAGCTACTAGTTTGACGTCTTCTTCATTATTCGTTTTGTCTTTTCCAACAGAACCATCTATTTTTGTTTTTCCAATTTCAATCTTTGCATTTACTGTCTTTCTTCCTATATAAATAGGCTCCAAACCAGAATTTCTAAATAAAGCTTTAAATGTAGGAGAGTCCCCGCTCGCGCGGACATGCTGTCCGTGCACAATGTTATTCCTTTACTAATATGTTATTAATTTATTATCAACCATAACTATTTCCAAATTATTTTCTAAACCAGCATAATTTCTTGCTGAACTAAATATATAATCTTCATGGTTTTCTACAATTAATTCTTTTACAGGATTCTGATGCATATAATTCAACTTTTCGAACAAAAACTTATTACTGTAAATTTCTTTTGCTTGATTTCCATCTTGCCACACTTTATATTTCTGTTCCTTTTTTAGATGTCTACATGCATTTGAAAAATATTCCAACATCCATTCTCTGCGACTCTCAGGCTCTTCATTTATTTTCATTATTATGCTTTTCGAAGTAAATGTTTTGAAATCACGTAAGATATTTGATAAGTCATAACCATCATCTGCTTTACATATCATATGCAAATGATTTGACATTAAGCAGTATCCAAATACAATTAGGCCTTTATTGTTTTGGCAATACTTTAAGGAGTCTATAATTAATAATTTCTGATTTTTTCTTGTAAAAACATCTATCCAACCATCAGTTGTTATTGTTATAAAATAGGCTTTATCGTTATCTCTTATTTTATATTTATCTGACATATATCAAATATAAAAAGAATAACTAAAATATTAATTTAATTTGATGCAGAATAGTAAATTATTGCACGGACAACATGTCCGCGCCAGCAAGAGTAAAAGTTCAGGACTTGAAAAAGATTCAAAAGCAAATAAAAAAGAACCATGAGCTTGCCATAGAACTTTTCAATACTGGCAACTCTGATGCAATGTATTTGGCTAGTTTAATTTCTGAACCTACAAAAATGACCAAAAAGGAACTCCAAAATTGGGCTGAAAAAGCATACTGGTATATGCTTAGTGAATATCCTGTTGCATGGACAACTGCTGAAAGTAATTTTGGTTGGGAACTTGCTTTAGATTGGATAAAATCGGATAAAGAAAACGTTGCATCATCTGGTTGGGCTACATTATCTTCTTTGATTGCAATAAAAAAAGATGAAGAAATTGATTTAGTAAAAATTAAAGAACTACTTGAATTCATTTCTAAAAATATTCATTCATCTCAAAACAGGGTAAGATATACCATGAACGGATTTGTAATAAGCGTTGGTGCATACTTAAAACCCTTACTTGACAAATCGAAGGAAATTGCAAAACTGATAGGAAAAGTGAATGTAGATGTGGGAGGAACTTCATGTAAAGTACCGTTTGCAACTGAGTATATTGAGAAAGTCGAATCAAAAAATAAAATTGGAATTAAACGTAAAACATCATTTTGTTAACCCCACTAAGCGTAGTCAGAGACTACGCGTTTACCAACATCATTCATATTTCTTTATATTTTCGACGTAGTTAGATACTACGCCGAGCTGGGGCTTCTATATTTTACTTAAAATTTACTCTGGGAAATTATATTCCTCAGCTTCATAATATTCAATAGGTTTATATTCTCCAATTATTTTGATATCGTAAGCTTCTTCTTGATCCTTTGTACATATCTCTATCCCATCTAATAACCACTTTTTGTTTTCTTTAATAAAAAGAAAATAGCATACATCAAAGTTCCTTCCCAAGGATATCTCTGAATCCAAATTTTTAAATATTGCTTTGTTTTCATTAACAATATGTATACGTTCTTTGTGATAATCTATGTAATCTTGCTCTGACATATATTGCGAGGGATCTCCATTTGAATAGTCTTCCAATAAATTTAAGAAATATCTCTCTGATAAAATAGACAATAAAGATTTTCCCAACTCATGTTGAGTCATTACATAACCAATATTTATGGGATCATTCAATGATTTTTTGAACAAAAATATCTGATTGTAATAATCAGAAGTTAATGCATTTCTAAATTCAACACTATTTAATCCACTTTCAATAGTTGATAATCTTAAAGAATTAGGAATAGAAACAAAGTTCCTTTCCCCGTTCTCTATTATAAACCATTCATATCCTTCCGATTTAGTATAAAATATTTCTTTTCCACAATTTCTATAAATCTGATTAAAATTGAATAATTCCTGATATACTTCGTTCTTAGCAATACTATCGTAATGAATATGATTAGTACTATTTTTTAAATTCTGACCACATATATTACTCACTCCTAATAAAAATAAACTCATGAACAGATATGTTGTTTTCATATTATTATTTTTTAGATTCGGTTTCTTTTAAATACTTCTCATTTTCTTTAGTAACCTCAACTCCTGTCATCTCAAAATGCCATGTTTCATCTGCATTTGCATCTCGAACAAGTCCAAATTGTAATGCAATTAAATCAATTATAGCATCGGTTTTCATAACAAATTTTTTACTATTAATATCAATTGCTTCTCCTGTTTTATGATTTGTGACATTAGGTTTAGCACCCGCCATATTTGGCATTCTCATAAGAGCATCCGAATAACCTTCTGATGCAGCTGCACTTGAATCATTTCTATAACTACCATCTTTTTTCTTTGATAAGACTTTATCAGAATATTCTTTTACAAATAACACAACATCATCCCACAAGATTCCTGTTTTAGGTTTTCCTTTATACTCAAGTCTCTTCACTTTTTTATAATCATCATATTCCTTCTTAGTTTTAAACTCAGGATCGATAGGTCCTATATACGAATAAAAATGATCTTTTTTTGCCCAATAATTATCATCCTTATCTTTTATATATATACCATCATGCCAGGTTTCATCATCATACATTTTTATAAGATTAGCTTTTACCGCTTGTTTATATTTGGATTTTGCTTTTGGACTTTCGATTACCCATTCCACACTCCATCTATGAGCCCTTTGTGGACTTCTTGCACCATCGTTAATAAACATATTGCCATCATATAATCCTGTAGCTACCATAAATTTATGAAACCGACTCAATCTGTCTTCAAGAACAGGACTTAAAGTAACGTCTCCATCTTTTCTTTTTGAAGCAATATTGGTCAACTTTTCACCAATATCCTTTGTTAAATCAGTGAAATATTCCGGATCAGTAGCTGCTTTGTTTGCAATTTCAAGAACAATGCTATAATCATCTCCTTCTTTTATTCCCATCCCCTCCTGAATCTTATCCATCTTTTTGTCATAATCAGCTCTTGTTTCACTTGGTGAATGTTCTTGAGTACTCATATCATAATTCATCACTTTAAGAGTGCCTTGTGATTTCCTTTTTTTGGTAAGCTTCTTTATATTATTCCCATTATGACCTATCCAAGTTTGATTTGGAAGAAATGCTCCTATGCTTTTTTCTAAATCATCATGCCATAAACCTTGTTCTAAACACACCTCAGGAACATTTTCAATCTCATTCTCAACTAACAATTCAGCTACCAATTTTACATCCTCAGGATTATTTGTTTTATCTTTTCCTACATCACCTTCTATTTTCGTTTTTCCAATATCAATTTTTGAATCTACCGAACTTCGATTCATAAAAATAGCATCTAATCCTGAATTCCTAAACATTGCCTTAAATGTAGCATCGTTTGTGCCCACTATTCCTTTAAACTTATTTAATTCCTTATAATTTCTTCTGGCATAATAACCTTCACCTCCGAAATTTTGAAAATTCTTTATGTTTGTTGTTAATCCATCATCCCATTCTCCTTTATCTATACATTTTTGTGGCACATTTTCATATCCAAGCTCGTTCAATTTTGCTGCTACTAACTTAACATCTTCCTTATCATTGTTTTGTCCTTTACCAACCGCCCCTTTTAAATTTACAGTATAGGAAAAAACTTTTTTCATGAACTCTTTATCCTTTGCTGCATCACCTATTTCATGTTTTGGTTTTTCTTCTTCCTTTTTTTGATCTTCATTAACCACTACATGCTCCTGATATTTCCCAGGAAAATAGCTTTCAATATTGTCTGTAAAGGCTGATGCTGAATTTGGATTTTCGAGGTTATTTTGCATTATTATTGCCTGCTCCTCTAAAGTAGTTGCTTGTGTAATGTCAATTGTTGCCAGACTATTCATATGGCTTGTTGACATCGTTTTTTCCTTTGGGCTTTTTTCGGCTTGTTTAACCGTGGCTGTAGATGTATTATCGCTCTTTTCCTGAAACATTCCTTTTGAACTAACTTTATTGGGAATTAAAAATAAGTATTTTTTTATACTTTATGTTCCAACTTTTAAAATAAGCTGTGAATTTTAACTTTTGACTTTTATCTTTTTACTTTTATCTTCTAATTTTAAATTAGCTTATTTTCTTTTGCAAATTCCATTTTTACCGATTCGAGCATATCACTTCCTTTTATAAGCATGTCGTTATTTATTACTGCTTTCATACACGAACGACGCATAACGTTGTAAATACCCGCTCCTGTAATTTTAACATTTCGCGAGATTTCATGTAAATCAACATCTTCTGCAAATTCAAATCCCTTTGGCAAATGTACTTCCCATAATCTTAAACGTTCGTCAGATTCAGGATTTTTAAACCGTACTATACTATGGAATCGTCTGTAAAATGCAGTATCGATATTATCCTTAAAGTTGGAAGCCAAAATAGAAACTCCTTCGTAATTTTCGAATCGCTGCAACAAATATGATACTTCCTGATTAGCATAACGGTCGTGTGCATTTTGTGTAGTTCCACGCTTACCAAAAAGAGCATCTGCCTCGTCGAAAAACAAAATCCAGTTTCCGTGCGATGCACGATCAAAAATACGAGCTAAATTCTTTTCGGTTTCTCCAATATATTTTGAAACTACAGCCGATAAATCAATTCTGTAAACCTTACGATTTGTTAATTTACCAATTAATGATGCGGCTAAAGTTTTTCCTGTTCCAGGAACTCCAAAGAATAAACATTTGTATCCTAATTTAAACTTTTCAATGTCAAGTCCTTTTTGTCGGCAAATATTTTCATAATCTAACCACTCTTTCATCTCCTGCAACTGAGTTCTGGTTTCGTAATCAAGAATAAGATCGTCCCATGAATAATCAGATTCAATTAGTGTTGCAGGAAAATCGTGTGAAAATTCAGGACCTCTGTTTTTATCCGAAATAATGTTATTCAAAAAACTTTGCCCAGGAGTTAATGTAGCTCGTGTAAATGGTTCACCATGTGGAGGAACAGGTAATGCAATCAAATCCTCTTTAAAAAGTTTTGAATCAATATTAAATAGTCGAAAATATTCTTGTCGCTTTTCAATATCGGTTCCGCCAAGTATACTTATAGCCGTTTCTATACTTGGATAAATTGATTTATTAATTAAACTTTTATTAAAGAATAAATCTTGCTTAGGTTGTGTTGAATTGGAATCAAAAAATGAATTTATAAAACCGGGTAAAAAATAAGGAGCTAAACTTAAAAGAACAACCAATTGCTCAGATTCATTAAGATTATATTCATTTACAATGGATTTAAATACAGATTTATCTTTTTCTTTTGGAATTGGTATTTGATTTAGGAAAGAGCTAAAATCTGCATTTTGCATATTTTGCATTCGCCAACCAATAATTTCCTGTAACCATCTAAAATAAAGGATTAAGTTTTTCCCTTCGTCACCTTTTATACTTTCTATTTCCAGTTTCTTTGCTAATTTCTAAAAGGTAACAATATTAGCAATTTATTCTCGAATCAAGAAATTTCAAATAAGTATATATGAATCACAATATTTATAAAGAGAATCCTGAAAACCGAATGCCAAATTTCTACATTTCAATACCAAGTCTGGCTTCAATTCCTTTAGTAAAGTAGTGTTTTACCTCTTTCATTTCTGTAACCAGATCAGCTATTTCAAGGATTCTTTCGTGTGCATATCTTCCCGTAATAACTATCTCAACATGCTTTGGCTTGGATTTTAAAATCTCCAACACTTGATCAATATCAAATAATTTATAGTAAAGGGCAATATTCAACTCATCCATTATCACTAAATCGTATTTGCCCGATAAAATAATCTTTTTCATTTCTTCAAGGCCTTTTTGAGCAGCAATAAAATCTTTTTCTTCAGGATCATTTACAATAAAACAGTCTAATCCATATTGTTTTAGTTCAATATTTTTCAAAGAATTTTTAATTACATCTAACTCGCTATAATGTTTCCCTTTAATGAATTGGCCAATGAAAATTCTTTTGCCTGCACCATAAGATCTTAGAGCAAGTCCTAAAGCAGCAGTTGTTTTTCCTTTTCCATTTCCGGTATATACCTGAATGAATCCTTGATTTTGCATAATATTAAGAATTATCTTACTTGAAGATTTATTTCTCAAGTTTTAATGAATCACACCCGAACCAATAAGTTCATTCTGATCGTACCAGGCAGCAAACTGACCAGGTGCAATACCACGTTGTGGTACTTCAAACTTAATATAAAAACCTTCTGGTTTAGCAATTAAGATTCCTTTTTGTAATGGTTGTCGATACCTGATTCGAACTAAGTAATCTTTTGATTCTTTTACATTTAACGCAAGATCAGGACGTACCCAATGCATTTCATCATTTGAAATAAATAATGCTTTACGGTATAATCCAGGATGATCATCTCCACGACCTACGTAAACAATATTTTCATCAACATCAATGGCAATAACATACATTGGTTTTCCTGTTCCGCCAATGTTTAATCCTTTGCGTTGACCAATAGTATAAAAATGCGCTCCACGATGATCAGTTAATACTTTTCCATCTTCTCGATTATATTTATATGCTTTTGAGATCTCTTTTAAATCATCAGAAACATTTAAGTTCTCATAATACGATTCAGGAATTTCAACGATATCACCTTTTTTAGCTTGTAGTTTTTGCTGTAAGAATGTTGGAAGATCAACTTTCCCAACGAAACAAATTCCTTGTGAATCTTTACGTGTTGCAGTTGCTAATCCAAGCTCTTCAGCTATTCTACGAACTTCGGGTTTCAAAATATCCCCAATTGGAAATAAAGCTTTCGAAATTTGCTTCTGACTTAACTGACATAAAAAATAACTCTGATCTTTATTTGGATCAGCTCCAGCTAATAATCGATGTGTTTCTTTTCCATTTATTTCAACAGTTTCTTTTTGACAATAATGACCGGTAGCAACATAATCGGCACCCAATTTTAGGCACTCATCAATAAAAACGTCAAATTTAATTTCGCGATTACACAATACATCAGGATTTGGAGTTCTTCCGCGCTCATATTCTGCAAACATATATTCAACAACACGCGTTCTGTAAAAATCGCTTAAATCGACTGTATGTAGTGGAATATCCAGTTTTTTAGAAACCATTTCAGCAAAGAGTAAATCATCTTCCCAAGTACAACTACTTGACAAAGTAACAGAAGCATCGTCCCAATTTTTCATGAATAAGCCAATTACCTCATATCCTTGTTGTTTTAACAGATATGCAGCAACACTTGAATCAACTCCGCCCGACATTCCAATTACTACTTTTTTCATCTCAATCCTCTTTCAAATAATTTCGAATGCAAAGATATTATTTATTTCATAAAATAGAATTCTTAAGCTCAGGGAATGTATCGCTCATTTTAGAACTTCCAACTTTAATTAAATAGCTTCAAGACATATGCTGCAAGCTACATATTATTATTATATACATGAAGCTTGAAGCATATGTCTTGAAGCTTCTTTCACTTTAGTGCAAATATTACTAAATAACACCAAAAATTAACTATTTTTATAAAAGCTAATGAACACAAACAATGTCTCAACTTACTATATATAAAGCATCTGCAGGATCAGGAAAAACTTTTAAACTTACCGAAGAGTATTTATGGTTGTTGTTCAAACATCGTGAAAACTATCGTCGGATTTTAGCTGTTACATTTACAAATAAAGCGACAGCCGAAATGAAAAACAGAATTCTGGGCGAGCTTAATAAATTAGCAAAAGGAATTGAATCAGATTATTTGCAGGGTTTAAAAGCAGAATTTAAACTTTCAGAAACTGAAATAAGACACAAATCAAATCAAATATTAACATTGCTTCTTCATGATTTTTCGAAATTTTCGGTTAGCACAATTGATAAATTCTTTCAAAAAATTATCCGCTCATTTACACGTGAAGTTGGCATTCAGCCTGGTTATTCCATTGAATTAAATCAGAACGAAATTTTATCGAAAGTAGTTGATGATTTGCTCATGGATTTGGATGAAAATAAAGATCTACTCACCTGGCTTTCCGGATTAGCAACAGATAATATTGAACAAGGCAATAAGTGGGATTTTAAAGATGATATTCTAAAACTCTCAAAGGAAATTTTCAAGGAAAGTTATAAGGCTTTTAATCAGGAAGTAGTTGCTAAAATGGCTGATAAAGATTTTCTGAAAAACTACATAAAAGAACTAAAAGAAATCAAAGGTATTTTTGAGAATAACATGACCAGCATTGCTACCAAAGCTTTGGATTTAATTAAAAGCAATGGACTTGTTATTGAAGATTTCAAATGGGGAAAATCAAGTGTTCCTAATTATTTTAACAAGGTAATCAAGAACAAGGATTATGAGTTAAAACCAAGAACAATAAATGGAACCGAAGATTATACGGAATGGTTTACTCAAAAAAGTGATAAAAAAGATATTATTGAACAAGTATTAGATAATGGATTATTTTATTCGATAAATGAAATTGCACATTACTATGAATCAAATAAGACACAATACTATTCGTCTACTGAAATCTTAAAATTCATTCATACGCTTGGAATATTATCGGATGTTTCCAAAAAACTCAGGGAATATTGCGAAGAAAACAACCTGTTTCTGATATCTGACGCAGCAAAACTATTGCAGATTATTATTGACAATAACGATTCTCCGTTTATTTATGAGAAAACAGGAAGTATTTACAAGCATTTTATGATTGATGAATTTCAGGATACATCGAAAATACAATGGAATAATTTTAGACCTTTAATTGGAAATAGTCTGGCGCAAGGAAGTAAAAACCTTGTGGTTGGTGATATTAAGCAATCCATTTACCGCTGGCGAAATGGTGACTGGAAAATACTTTCGGATGAAATTCAGGAAGATTTTGCACAATATGAACCTGAAGCACAGACGCTAAATACCAACTGGCGAAGCAAGAAAAATATTATCGATTTTAACAATGCAGTTTTTTGCTATACATCTCAAATTCTTCAGCAAGATTTTAATGCTGAGTTTCAAGAGTCTGATAATTCTACAAATCCATACGAATCCAAAATTTCTGAAGCTTACGAAGATGTTTTCCAGAACATTCCATCCAATAATGGTAAAGAAGGTGGTTACGTTAACCACACTTTTTTATCGGAGAAAGAATATGATTCGTGGAAAGATGAAGTAAAACTGAGACTGCCAAAAATTATTGAAGATCTACAAGAAAAAGGATATCATTTGAATGATATTGCGATTTTAGTTAGATCAGGAAAAGAAGGCCAGACAATTGCAAACACACTTATCGAGTATAAAAACCAGAACAAGTCTAACTATAAGTTTGATTTTATTTCGAACGATTCTTTGTTTCTGGCAAATTCATCGCTTGTAAAATTTATTGTTGCAATCCTCGAATATATTCTTGATCCGAATGATGAAATCAATTTATCGTTTATTGCATACGAATATAAACGCTATCTACAAGCAGATCAAAAGAATACTGATCTTCATGAGTTGTTGCGAAATCATAAAAATGATGAGAATGAGGACTGGCTAAAAAACCTATTTCCTACAGAATTTATAGAATCAATTGATCAGATTAAACAACTTCCGATTTATGAATTAATAGATAGAATCACCAGATTATTCAGGCTAAATGAAATAAAAGCAGAACTCCCATTTTTAAAATCATTTTTGGATATTGTTCTGGATTTCAGCAAAAAATCGGCTTCTGATATTCACACTTTTGTTAATTGGTGGAACGAAGACGGACAAAACAAAACATTATCGGTTTCTGAAAATCAGGATGCTATTCGAATTTTAACCGTTCATAGTTCAAAAGGACTTGAATTTAAGAATGTTATAATACCATTTTGCGATTGGAACATTAATCACAAACCGACTCAAACCAATATTTTATGGTGCAAAACCGATGAAGAACCATTTAATCAGTTGGATTTAATTCCTGTAAAATATTCAAAAGCATTAACGAATACCGTTTTTGAGCACGAATATCAAAAAGAAAAGCTACATGCTTATGTCGATAATTTGAATTTGTTGTACGTGGCATTTACACGAGCTGAAGAAAACCTATTTTGCTTCTCTCCTTTTAAAGAAAATCCTAAACCTGCAACAAGTGTAGGCAATCTGATGCATTTCACTTATGAGAACTCTAAAAATTATCCATCGGATAAAACATTAATTGATTTCGCAGAACATTGGGATGTAGAATCAAAAATCTTTGAATCGGGAGAGCTAAAACAGAACACAAACGCTAAAAAAGACTTACCCGACGAATTTGAATTAAATCAATTTGAATCATTTGATATTAAAAATAAACTAAGGTTAAAATTACACGACAATTCATTCTTTACCGGACAGGAAAGTGCTCCTTTTGAAAAAGTGAATCATGGTAAGGTGATGCATGAGGTTTTTGAACATATTAAAACTGAGAAAGATATTTCTCAGGCTATTGATAAACTAATCTTTTCAGGAAAAATATCACCAGATAAAAAATCTGAAATCAAACAAAAAATTGAAAAAGTACTTAATAATGAGCAAATAAAAACTTGGTTTAGCGATGATTGGCAAGTAAGAAACGAAGCTGAAGTAATTCTGACTAAGGGTAAAACAGCACGACCCGACAGAGTAATCAGCAATAAGGAAAAAACGATTGTTATTGATTATAAGTTTGGTGAGCAGGAAGAAGAAAAACATCATAAACAAGTAAAATCATATATCGAAATTTTGAGAAAAATGGAAAACAAAACCGTAGAAGGATTTCTTTGGTACGTTGATTTAAATTTCATTAGAAAGATTGAATAAAAAGCTACATGCTATAAGCTACAAGCTGCATGCATTTTTATTTAAACTTGAAGCCTGAAGCAAAAAGCTTGAAGCAGTAACAAATAACACTGAAGTGAAATATTAAGAACAACAGTAACAAACAGTAAATAAGCATAATGAAATACCCTTGGGGTCATAACAGAAGATTTAACTCGTACAGCGAATACTTTAAACGCACATTTGGAGAACGTGTACAAAAAGTAACTATCGATGCAGGATTTACCTGTCCTAATCGTGATGGATCAAAAGGTATTGGCGGATGCACATATTGCAATAACGATGCGTTTAATCCATCGTATTGTATTCCTGAGAAATCGGTTACACAGCAAATAAATGAGGGAATTGAATTTCACGAAAAACGTTATAGAAGAGCAAACAAGTTTTTAGCATACTTTCAGGCGTATTCGAATACTTACAAACCGCTAAATGAGCTTAAGAAGATTTATGACGAAGCACTTAACATTGAAGGCATTGCCGGTCTGGTTATCGGAACACGACCCGATTGTATCGATGCTGAGAAACTGGAATACTTCCAAAAGCTTTCTGAGAAACACTACATTATTTTAGAATACGGTATTGAATCGTGTAATAATGATACTCTGAAAAGAATTAATCGCGGACATACATTCGAAGAAGCTGTTGAAGCATTAGAAAAAACAAAACAATACGGATTAAAAACCGGAGCTCATTTCATTTTTGGCTTACCTGGAGAATCGAAAGAAGACATTTTAAAGGAAGCTAAATTGATTTCTTCTCTCCCACTTGACACTGTTAAATTTCATCAGTTACAGATTATTAAAGGAACAGCGATGGAAAAAGAATATAAAGAGCATCCTAAAAATTTCAACTTTTTTGAATTGCCAGAATACATTGAGTTCTTTATTCAGTTTTTAGAAAGATTAAATCCGAAATTTGTTGTTGAGCGATTTGCAGGAGAAGTTCCTCCACGGTTTTTGGCTGGTCCAGGCTGGGGATTAATTCGTAACGATCAGATTTTGAATAAATTTGAAAAAAGACTTACGGAACTAAACACATATCAAGGTAGACTTTATCAAGAATAAAGACAAAAGAATATTCAAGTAAAAAGACAAAAGTTAAAAGATAAAAGTAAAAAGTAAAAAGTAAATCGGAATAAATAATGAAAAAGACAAAAGTGTAATGTGTATAGAAACATTAAAAAAAAATGGCTGAGAATGAATTAACTAAACGACTTTTTAATTTTGCTGTGCGAACAATAAAGTTTCTAAAACTTTTACAAAATTCTCCAGAAGTGACAGTTATTCGTTATCAACTAATAAAAAGTTCAACATCTGTTGGAGCAAATTATGAAGAAGCGCAAGCTGGTTCATCAAAAGCCGATTTTACAAACAAAGTAAGAATCTCATTAAGAGAAATGAGAGAATCGAATTATTGGTTAAGATTAATAAAAGAAGTTGTCGATAAATCGATTGATAATAATGAATTAGAATGGTTAATAAATGAATCTACTGAATTAAAGAAAATATTAGGTTCAATCGTTCAAAAATCAACAGTAAAATAAAGTATAAAAGCGAAAAGTACTTTTATCTTTTTTACTTTATACTTTTATCTTATAAAAATATGGAATCATTCCTAAAACATATTGCTCACGACCTTTATACAAGGTACTCCGATAAAATATCAGACCTGTGTATTGTTTTTCCTAATCGCAGGGCAAGTTTATATTTTAAAAAATACCTTTCCGAGCTAAGCGACAAACCAATGTGGTCGCCTGAAACAACAACCATTAATGAATTAATGCAGGAAATTTCGGGACTTACCATTGCCGATAACATTAAACTGCTATTTGAACTTTACCGAATATATAAACAAATTAAAAAATCGGAAGAAAGCTTTGATGATTTCTACTTTTGGGGTGAAATGATGTTGAATGATTTCGATGATATCGATAAATATCTGGTAAATCCTGAGGACTTATTTAAAAACCTCAAATCACTAAAATCTATTCAAGATCAATTTAATTATTTAAGCGACGAACAAGTTGAAGCAATACAGCAATTCTGGCAAAGTTTCGATCTTAAAAAGCAAAGCACACATCAGGATGATTTTATAAGCGTATGGAATATTTTATATGAAATTTACAAGCAATTAAATGCTAAACTTAATAAGCTCGGGATTGCTTACGAAGGAATGATTTACAGAACCGTAGCCGACAAAATTAAAGGAAACGAGAAAATTGATTTATCACATACAAAATATGTTTTTGCAGGATTTAATGCACTTAATAATTGCGAAAAAAAGCTTTTCGATTATTTGAACAATAATAAACTGGCTGATTTTTATTGGGATTATGATCAAACTTATATCAATAATCATCATCACGAAGCAGGATTATTTTTGCGCGAAAATATAAATCAGTATAAACAGCCTTTAAGTATAACGAGCAAGGATATTTTTAAATCATTATCAGAAAAAAAGAATATTGAGATTATTTCTGTTCCATCGGATGTTGGACAAGCAAAAGTAATAACGCAAAAGTTAAAAGAAGCAGGCGATAATATTTCCGAATCGCCAAATAAAACAGCTATTGTATTGGCCGACGAAGAATTATTGGTTCCGGTTTTACATTCGATTCCCGATACGGTCGACAAGGTGAACATAACCATGGGATATCCTGTAAATAACACTCCCGTTTACAGCTTGTTAGAACATGTAATTGAGCTTCAGAGAAACGCCAAAGAAAGCAAAAACGGCACCACGTTTTATCATAAAAATGTACTTGCAGTTTTGAATCATCAATATGTAAATGCACAATTTTCGAAAGAAGCCACTGAACTATTACAGTTTATTAAAAAGAACAATAAAATAGTTATTACCAGAGATGAATTAGCACAATGCGATTTCTTCAAGGTGATTTTCATCAAAGTAAATACCTATCTTGAGTTATCGGAATATATCTTGAACATTCTGCACCAAGTGTATAACTCTCTACAAAACACTGGACAAGAAAATACAATTCATACCACATCGCTTGAGAAAGAATACATTTATCATATTTATCTTTCGATAAATCGTGTTAAAGATGTTTTGCACGAACAACAAATTGAAATAAAAACAGAGACATATATTCGATTGATTCGAAAAATTATACGAAACCTTCGGATTCCGTTTACCGGAGAGCCGCTTTCAGGATTACAAATAATGGGAATATTAGAAACTAGATTGCTCGATTTCGAAAATCTATATATTACATCGGTTAACGAGGGAGTTTTTCCTAAAACTGAAGCTGCACTATCGTTTATTCCGTATAATCTGCGCCGTGGATTCGGATTGCCAACCATTGAGCATCAGGATGCTATATATGCTTACTATTTTTACCGATTATTGCAACGAGCAAAGAATGTTACCATACTTTACAACTCCAGCTCAGAAGGGATGCAAACCGGAGAAATGAGTCGTTTCTTATATCAGCTTAAGTTTGAATCCGAATTTGAGATTATAGAGAAAAGCCTGAAATACGATATCAATATTACACAGGCAAAAGAAATTACGATTGATAAATCGGTCGAAGTAATTCAGAAACTAAATAAATTTTTTACTACAGGCGAAAAGTATTTATCGCCAAGTGCTTTAAGCACCTATTTGCGTTGCCACTTGCAATTTTATTTTAAGTATGTAGCCGAGCTTCGCGAACAAGACGAGCTAAGCGAAGAAGTTGATGCTCCATTATTTGGAAATATTCTGCATCAGGCAATGAACTATGTTTACCATGATTTTATAGGAAAAGAAATTACCAAAGAAAGCATTCAAGCTATTTTAAAAAGTACCGGAAAAATAAACATAGCTATTGATCAAGCTTTTAAGGATGAATATTTTAAGTCTGAAAATAAAATTAACTATTCCGGCAAAAACATTATTATTCGAGAGTTGATTGAAAAATACATTCATCAGATTCTGAAAGTAGATGAAAGCCTCTCTCCTTTCCAAATTGTTTCGTTGGAAGATACTTACGAAATAGAAATTCCAATAAGCTCCAATGGAAAAACAGAAACAATAAAATTAGGCGGTATGATTGACCGTATTGATATACAAAAGAATAGAATACGAATAATTGATTACAAAACCGGAAGTGATAAGCTTGAATTTAAAAATATAGAAGCCCTTTTTTCTGATAAGAAAAGTGATCAGAACTCGGCTGTTTTTCAAACCTTTTTGTATTCCCTGTTTTATCAAGAAACGAAGAAACCGGAATTACAAATTACTCCCGGAGTATATTCTGTTCGTAAAATCTACGATAAAAATTTTGATTACCGAATAACACAAACTGAAAAGCCCAAATTAATAATTGATGATTTTAATAAGGTTTCAAAAGATTTTAATAAAAATTTGAATGAACTGGTTTCTGATATTTTTAATCCTGAAATAAGCTTCACCCAAACCGAAGAAACCAAGAACTGTGAATACTGTGCTTTTAGTAAAATTTGTCATCGATAAATAAAGTTGATGGTTACTGGTTAAAATTTGAAAGATCAATTTCATAATGATATTTAAACATTATATTTTATTCCATTTATTAATAACTTTGCACAACAGTAAAATGCAATTTTGCTTGTATTAAAACTATAGGCTAATATTTAATTTTAATCATAACGATGAAGAAAATTTATATATTTCTAATTCTATTTCTTTTATTAAATACTGTAAATGGACAGGATTGGAAATGGAAAAACCCATTACCTGCAGGGAATAAATTAAACTGTGTAGAATTTGTTGATTCTTCTACAGCCTATGCAATTGGTAATTTTGGAACAATTATAAAAACAACAAATGGAGGCGAGGACTGGGAATTACAAATATCAGGAACAAATCATAATTTGTATTCAATATCTTTAATTGATAAGGATACTATATATGTAGGGGGTGAAAATCTTAGTGTTTTTAAAACAATAAACGGCGGGATATCGTGGGATAATGTTTTTAGCTATGGTGGAAGTAATAGTACCAACTTCATCTTTTTTGTTAGTCCAGCTGTTGGTTATTTTGCTGGTGATGGAACAACATTGTTTAAAACAGTTGATTACGGTGCAACATGGACTGATTTGGATGTTGGTATTGAATTTCAGCAAGTAACCTCAATTTTTTTTACATCTATTGACACTGGCTATGCATCTGTAGGACATGGTACCGGTGGAAAAACACTTAAAACAATTAATGGGGGACTAAACTGGTCAACAATAAATTTACCATTGAATGATTCATTTAATAAAATTGATTTCGTAAATGATAGTACTGGTTTCTTAGTAGGATCTTCAGGGGCAATATTAAAGACAATTGATTATGGAAATAATTGGCTTATACAAAATGAATTTCCTTCTGCAATAACAAATAGTACTCTGCTCTCGATTAATTTTATTAATGAAAATATTGGATATATTATTGGGAGAATAGATATTTTAAAAACAATTGATGGTGGTAATAACTGGGAACGAATTGCACAATCTAACTTTGATTTAAGTTCTGTTAGTTTTGCTGATTCAACTCATGGTATTACAGTAGGTGGAGATTATTCATATGAAGTATCTGGAATTTTAACAACCCAAAATGGGGGAATAATATGGAACGAAAATTCCTCATCAATTACAACTAAATACATTGATGAGATAAAATTCGTTAATTCTGATACTGGATATGCTGTGGGTGGAGATGCTGGAACTTATAGTGGTTTTATCATAAAAACCACTGATGCAGGAGATACGTGGTCAACTTTAAATACTGAATTGGATACTTACTCACTAAATGATATATCTATTCAAAATACTGATACAATATACGTAATAGCTCAGCAAGGTCAAATACTTAAATCAACCGACGCAGGTTCAACCTGGATAGAACAAAACTCAAATACATCAGAAAGTCTCTATGCATTAAATTTTTTAAATTCAAACAATGGTTATGCCGTTGGTGAGAATGGCATAATAATAAAGACTACTGATGGAGGTGCAAATTGGATTAAACTTGAAACACCTACTAATAAACATATATACACTATATATTTTAATGACATTAATACAGGTTATATTCCTGTTTATGATTGGGATATCGATTCTACTATTTTATTAACGACTACAGACGGTGGGGAAAATTGGAATACAAAGAGTATAGGTGAACTTAGATCTCCAAGAAAAGTTACTTTTGTTAATAATGATACAGCATTTATAGTAGGTGATTTTGGAGGAATATTAAAAACAATAGATGGTGGAATTAATTGGGAAGCTACATATTATCATGGGAATACTTATATGGATTTATTCTTTACCGATGAAAATACAGCTTATGTTGTTGGTGAAGATGGTGAAATATCTATAACCGAGAATTGTGGGAATAATTGGACAGTTCTTAATTCTGGCACAGATAAAGGATTACGTTCTATTTTCTTTACAGATATAAATACAGGTTACGTTGTTGGAGGTAATGGTGTTATTCTGAAAACAACCAACAGTGGAAGCTCCTTAAAACCATTATATCAAGCAAATATTGTTATATGTCAAGGTGATACAATTTTACTTAAGCCAAATTTCATTGGAGGAACAAAACCAATTTCTTATAATTGGAATAATAATCAAACAACATCTTCCGTATTAGTAGCACCAGATAATGACAGTGTTTATAGTGTAACAATAAAAGATTATGAATTGGACTCAATTGATATTGAAATACCTATACAAGTAATTTCTGTTCCTACTCCTGAAATAAATCAAAGTGGAGATACCTTAATATCTAATATTAAGTATGGTAATCAGTGGTATGTAGATGACACTAAAATTACTGGCGCCTATTCAAATAAGTACATACCTGAAATTGAAGGAAAATATCATACTGTTGTTTCAAGTTATCCTTGCATTTCTGACAAATCTAATATTATAGACTATATAGTTGAATTTGTTTTAAATATGGAAGAAAACAAATTTATTATTTACCCAAATCCCGTATCAACAATTATTAACATTGAATTTATTAATTATGATAGTGCATATGAATTATTGTTATTAGATGTAAGTGGGCGAATTATAAAAAAGAAAAATATAAATAGCACCATAACAAATGTAGATATAAGTGACTTAAGTAGTGGGATTTATATAATACAATTAATTACAAATGAACAAATATTGAATAAAAGAATTATAAAGTACTAAGAAATAGAATATTTCGCTGTTCGAACATAGCGAGGTATCTTGGCTGTTTGACTAAGTTTTATCTTAGTGCCCCGATAGCTATCGGGGGTGAAACAAGGCGGAATTTAGCAAGGCGTTCTCTTGAGACGAAGACGATTATACTCACAAGTAATGCGAGTAAACCCCCACGTAACTTAACGCAGGACCTTATCAGTAGTTATTTATTTTAATGAGATTTCAGAAGATTTCATAAAAAATTTGAACCAATTGGTTTCTGATATTTTTAATCCTGAAAAAAGTTTTACCCAAACCGAAGAAATCAAGAACTGTGAATACTGTGCTTTTAGTAAAATTTGTCATCGATAGACAAAGTTGATGGTTCTTAGTTTTTAGATTATCCACACATTTTTAACTAAACTTGTAATTTGATATAAGCAATGAGCGACATTAACAAACCTAACAAAGAACAACATAACGATCCATTGCATGGAGTAAAGTTGGTGGATATATTAGAGCGATTGGTAGATGAATATGGATGGGAAGAACTTGGAATGAAAATCAATATCCGATGCTTCAACTATGACCCTTCAATTAAATCCAGTCTTAAGTTTTTAAGAAGAACACCTTGGGCAAGAGACAAGGTAGAACATCTATATATTAAATTGATTAAAAAATAATACAGGACAAAATAACTTACAACAGTGCGTCATGCTAAAATAGGTTGACCTTTTTTTCAAAAGAAGGAGAGGTCAACATGAAGAGAAAAACACAAGGTGCTGCAAGAAAAATTTATTCTATTTTGAGTAACTTGATAATGTCTTTTATAGAAAGGTTCAGTTGTAATAACAATAAAATAAATTTGTTTTCCATCCCGCTTTGCAGCCTGACGGCTGCATTTGTGATTCTTCAAACCATATTAAAATTTATTCATTTTCTGTAAATGTAATTACTTTAGCGTATCACATGTTGTGTAATAAACAAATAGATCTGAATAAGCATCACTTGGACTTAGCCCTCCACCACCGAGAACATATATTCTGTTGCCTAAAGTACATGAAGCTGCTCCAATTTGACCTTTAGGTATATTTGATCTAGAAAACCAGGTATCAGTTAATGGATCATATACTTCTACTTTGCTAAGCGTATTTTGGGGATAAAAAATATCTCCTCCTCCAATAGCGTAGATTTTATTGTTTACCGAAACAGCTGTTAAACACCAGCGAGCTGTTGGCATAGATATTTTTTGTTTCCAACTATTAATCAATGGATCATATTCCTCGACCACAGAAAGTGACTGAAAAATTTGTCCTGATCCCGGATAAGCTGGTGCATTAACACCTCCAATTACATAGACCTTTTCATTTACAACACATGCAGCTTGTCCCCATCTCGGAATCATACCATTAGTAGGATTACATTCTTTTGTTGTCCAAGTATCAGTCTTTGGATCATATATTTCTATAGAACTATAATATTCAGATATTGGCCAATCCAACGCTCCTCCTATTATGTATATTTTCTCATTTATTACAACAGCTGAATGACCCCATCTTCTTGTTGGCATTGGAGATTTTGTAGACCAGCTATTTTTTACTGGGTCATATTCTTCAACAATGGCATACGTAATATTTTTCAACCAACCTCCAATTGCATAGATTTTCCCATTTAATTCGCAACCTGAAATAAATTCTCTGGGAGTTGACATATCAGCCAAAGATTTCCATGAGTTTGTTGACACATTATATTCTTCAAAAGAAGTACCACTTGTGTAACCGCCTATAACATAAATCTTATTATTCAACGATGCGGCCATATGAGCATTTCTAGGTGTTATTAGATCAGCTAATTTTAACCAACAAGAAGATAAACTATCATTTGAACTAGCAATAGAATCTCTGGTATTTTGTTTATCACTTAACTTTTCTTGTTTACTGCTATTATTTGATGATATTGAGAAAACAACCAGTATAAATAGACTTAAAATAATTATTAATATTTTCATAGTAATTGATATTAATCAGGAAAGATGATACATAACAAAAATTTCATATTACACTTTAAATTCTCTTTTGCGTATATATTATTATTAATGTTTAAATTATCAGTAATTTACGATATAAAATTAAGTTTGTCAAAAATAATAGTATAATGCTAAACGGAATATTGCTCTTTCCTGTAATGTGTATTTCCCTCCTAAAACAAATTTGTTTTAGTATTTCATGGTTAAGTTTGCAACTTATTTGACAAGTATGGTAGCTTAGGCGCACAATTTGTAACAGCAGCTCAAACTACATACGAGTCCCGAATTATCGGGATTGGTGATTTGCTGACAAAATATTATCTTAGTAAAGTTGTTCAACGGCCCCGATAGCTATCGGGGATGAAACAAGGCGGAACTAAGCGAAGCGTTCTCATGAGCGCAGCGATTAAACCCGCACGATTTCATACACGAAAACCGTTATGCTTAATAAAAATGCTTAGATTCAAAATAGTATTGCAACAGATTTATAAATCTTAAATTTGAGTTTTTTTTTTAACTTGATGCAATTAAGTTAATTATAAAGTACAATGCCTAAAGAAATGGAAAAGAAAACTCAAAAAGTAATTACAAACAGCATTATTATATTATTGTTTTTTTTAGTTATTGGTGTATGGCTTTGGCAATCAAACGATCAAATATTCTACTTATTCAATTTTGGTTATATTGGCTTAGCAGCTTCTTCTGGCGAATTAATGTTTGGTATTCTTCCTCGTGAGAAAAAAATCAAGGGGAGAAAACTTAGTCAATTATTGATTGGCTTATACATGTTAGGAGTGTTGGGTTTTCTTGGGCGTGAAAATATGCAAATTGA
>DAOWGM010000086.1 GCA_030637515.1 Bacteroidales bacterium | reverse complement strand
CAATTAAAACTAATTCACCAATTGGATCTTTATCGCCAAAAATTAATTGAGCTTCTTTTTCACTTAAATAAATTTGAAATGGAAGCTCCAGAGCATCATCCTCATTTCCTCTTATTAACTCAAATGCTAATACATCAAAAAAGGTACTATCGGCAAAAACAATATTATCCAATAATAAAGGATCTTTGTTATCATAACTAATTACATATTTTTCTTCAAAATTTAAACGCGTATTTTTATATGAACTTAAATCTTGAGTTAATATATGTCCAATAAATGGAGGCATGCAAGCCCACTCCGTTTCTAATCTGAAAATTCTTTCTGAGTTATGAATATTTTTATCATATCTCATTTGATTTTGAATATAACCTACAATTAATATTACGACCACAAAACTTAAGGTTAAGCCTAATATGTTTATAGTAGTTAATAATAGGTTTCTTCTTAAATTTTTAAATATGGTTCTAAATATTTTGAAATACATATTATTATTTGTTATTGATAAACATCTCTCTTATATCTGTGCATTCCAATTCAAACCTCATACCAAAATCGCTATTCGATTAATTATGTGAACATTATGGACTATTCAACCAAATATAGTGTCGGATTTTGCAACACCAATGTCGGAATAAACTACATAATATTGTACTTTTATCTAAAATTAAAAGAATTGATTGAAGTATGTCAAAAAATAAAGGAAAGATATTAATTGTTGACGACAACGAAGAACTTTTAATTGCATTTAGGTTCTTTTTATCCAAATATTTTGCAATAATTGATACCATAAAAAACCCAAATTTAATTCATGAGTATATTCGTAAAGAGACTTATGATATTATTTTACTCGATATGAACTTTTCTGCTGGAGTAAATACGGGTAACGAAGGAATCTATTGGATGAAACAAATATTAGAAAAAGATCCAAATGCTTCAGTAGTATTAATTACCGCATATGGCGATGTAGAATTGGCTGTAAATGCTATGAAAGAAGGCGCTGCTGATTTCGTTCAGAAATCGTGGGATGAAAAGAAAATACTATCAACAATTCTCTCTGCATATAATCTTCGCTTATCAAAACTTAAAATAAAAACGCTGGAACAAAAACAGAAACACTTGAGCGAAAAAATTGACAGTAAATACAATCATGTTATAGGCGAATCTGCAGCAATGAAAAGCATTTTCAATATAGTTGATAAAGTAGCTGCGACAGATGCTAACATTCTTATTCTTGGCGAAAATGGAACAGGAAAAGAAGTTATTGCACGAGAAATCCATCGAAAATCAAATCGATCCAATGAAGTTTTTGTAAACGTTGATATTGGATCATTACAAGAAAATTTATTCGAAAGCGAGTTATTCGGTCATGTAAAAGGAGCGTTTACCGATGCTAAAGAAGACCGTATTGGTCGTTTTGAAATAGCTTCCGGCGGAACTTTATTTTTAGACGAGATTGGAAACTTACCTTTACAATTACAGGCAAAATTATTAACTGCTATTCAAAATAAAGAAGTTAGTAGGGTTGGTTCAAACATTCCTGTTCCTGTTGATATTCGACTAATATGTGCAACAAATAAAAATCTAAATGACATGATTATTGAAGGATCATTTCGTGAAGATTTACTGTACAGAATTAATACAATTAAAATAGAACTCCCAACATTAAAAGAACGTGATAGTGATATTTCATTACTTGCAGAATTCTTTTTAAATAAATTCGCTAACAAGTATAATAAACCTGAGCTGAAATTTAATAAGAATACCATTTCTAAATTAATGCAACACTCATGGCCGGGAAATATTAGAGAACTACAACATACCATTGAAAAAGCTGTAATATTGTGTGATAGCAATGTTATTCTTTCATCTCATTGTTGGCCTGAAGGTGAACGATCTACAAAAACTTACATTCCTAACACATTAAACATTGACGAAAATGAGAAAGTTTTAATTGAAAAAGCAATCCAAAAGTACAAAGGTAATATTAGCATGGCTTCCAAAGAGCTCGGAATAAACAGATCGACACTTTATAAAAAAATGGAGAAATATGGTATTTAAGAGATACAGATTTTTAGTAATTATTCAAATCTTATGTATTGCTGCAACAACAGTGGCATTTTTCTGGACAAGCCAACAGGAATATATGCTCATAACCAGTTCATCACTTATTTTGTTATGGGTTTTACAAATTGTATATCTAATCTGGTATCTTCAGAAAATAAACCGCGATTTATTAAAATTCATAACAGCCTTGCGTTATGATGATGTATCAATAAGTTTTAACAAAGACAAAAATGTAGATCCTTACTTCGAAAATTTGTATCAGGAATTAAATACAATAATTAATGAAATATCAACTGTAAGATCTGATAAGGAAAGTGAACATCAATATTTTCAAAACACTGTTAAACATATTAACACAGGAATTATAGCTTTTGATGAAAACGGAAAGGTTGAAATCTGTAATAATTCTGCATTAGCGCTGTTAAATTTAAGCAATCTGAACAATATTGCAGATACCGAGAAAACTAAAATCGGTATGTCAGATACGTTCAGAAATATTAAACCCGGAACTACAAAATTATTAAAATTGGTAATTGAAAATGATGTAATTCAATTATCGATAAAAGCAGCAAATTTCAAAATTAAGGACAGAAATATTAAGCTTATTTCATTACAGAACATTAAAACAGAAATTGATCAGAGTGAAGTGGATGCATGGCAAAAATTAATTCGTGTTTTAACGCATGAGATAATGAATTCGGTTAGCCCAATTAAGCTTCTTTCGGGATCATTAATTGAAATGTTTGAAGAAAATAATAAAGTAAAAACAATTAATGAAATTGATAATGAAACTATCGAGAATTCAGTTTTAGGACTAAAAACTATTCGTAAACGAAGCTCTGGATTGTCCAATTTTGTAGAAACCTATAAAAGTTTAACTCAAATCCCAAAAGCTAAATTTTCTGAGTTTAAAGTATGTCATTTGTTCGATCATATTAACACTTTATTAATACATGATCTTCAACAAAAAACAATTCATTTTGAATTTAATTGTAAACCTAATGATCTTACTTTATATGCTGATGAAAAATTGATTGAACAAGTTTTAATCAATCTCATAAAAAATGCATCTGAAGCCTTGATAAATTGCAACAAATCGGCAATTAGTTTAAATGCTGAACTTGTAAATGACATGGTTCAAATAAAAGTAAAGGATAATGGACTGGGGATATCAGCAGAAGTTTTAGATAATATTTTCATCCCATTCTTTACAACAAAAGAAAAAGGCTCAGGTATTGGATTGAGCCTCTCTCGTCAAATCATGTTATTACATGGGGGAAATATTTCTATGAAGTCTGAACAAAATGTTCAAACAACTTTTACTCTCTTGTTTTAATCTTAATAACTTAAAGTAAAATAAAAAGTTGTTCCTCCTTGCCTGCCGGCAGGCAGATTTTCTAATTTACTTCCAACCCACATTCGTTCACCACATTTCTCTATAAGGTCCTTACATAATGTTAAGCCTAAACCTGTCCCCTTTTCATTATTTGTACCAAGAGTAGTATATTCTTCATTCATATTAAAAATAGTCTCTATTTTATCTTCAGGAATCCCAACTCCAGTATCCTGAATAGAAATAATATAATATTTCTTATTATTTGTTTTATCGGTTTCCTGATTACAACTAATAGTAATTATACCGCTACTTTTTGTAAACTTAATTGCATTACTAATTATATTCCTAAAAAGAGTTTGCAGTATATTGAGATCTGCTATCACATTTAAATTTATAGGTAGACTATTAATACACCTGATATTTTTTCTTTTCAAATTTTCTTCAAATAAGAAAATTACTTCCTCAACAACATTATGAAGTTCCAGTTCCTTTTTATCTATTTCTAAGGTTCCAAGCTGACTTCTCGACCACATTAATAAGTTATCAAGCAATTTAAATGTTTTATCAGCAAGCTGGTGAAGGTTGTCGAAAAATTCGTTTATATGCTCTTTTGATAATTCTTCGTACTGAAATTTCAATAACTCTGATATTTGTAAGAAATTACCTACCGGACTTCTAAGATCATGAGCTAATAATGAAAAGAATTTATCTTTCTGATTATTAGAATTCAACAACTTCTTTTCACTAATTTTAAGTTCTTCATTTAACTTATTAATCTCTCCAATTCTATCTTCTAAATCATCATTTACAGCATGCAGCTCTTCATTTATTGATTTTATTTCTTCATTTTGAACTTTAATCTCCTCTAACTGCTTATTAATAGTTTCTTCTGCTTCTTTATAACTCGTAACATCATGGACTATTCCTTCAACGGCAATTACCTCATTATTAGCATTAAATAATGGTGATTCGGAAACCAGTAATATATGAATCTTCATATTTGAATCATATATTTCAAGTTCATACGGCTCCTGTCGTTCTCCTTTAATTGACAATTGAGTTTTTTTATCAGCCTGAATGTTAATTGGATTATCAGTTAAATACTTGGAATAGTGAGTTAAAAATTCTTCTTGGGAATAGCCTAAAATATTTTTTACTGATGGGCTTACATATTCGAAAATACCTTTTATATTATGCCTGTAGAAAAAATATTCATACTTAAGATTTTCTATTAAACCCCGATATTTTTCTTCACTTACTCTTAAATTTTCCTGAATAATATATTCTTCAGTTACATCATTACTTATAGCAAGAGTTGCATTTTGCCCCATATAATTATATGTAACTAATGATAGATCCAGCCATTTTTCCGTTTTATCTTTTGTTAAAATCTTAATATCATATCGTGTTTTTGCGCCTTCCTTTTGTAAATTATTATCAGATTTATTTTTAGCAAATTCCAGCATATCCGGATGAATGATATCATATGGACCCACTTTATTAATTTCGTTCAGATCATATCCTGTAATATCAGCCCAGGCCTTATTTACATAAAAATATTTATTGCCTCTTTGAATAGATATTCCAGATGGAGAAAGGTCAGATAAACTTCTAAATTTCTCTTCACTATCACTTAGTTCTTTTGTTCTATTTTGTATTCTCTGTTCTAATTGTTCGTTTAAATTTTTTAATTCATGTTCTGCAATCTTTTGTTTATGAATATCGGCAAATGTTTCAAGAAGAAAAGGTTTTTCATTGATTCTGATCTCTTTTACATTCTTTAAAATATACCTTAGTTCACCGTCTTTCGTAATTAATTCGCGAACGGAGTCTTCTACCTTTTTGTGCAAATCTGTTACCGGACATTTCCCTTTTTCTGTTAGACAAATAAATTGAAAACATTCTTTTCCTATTACTTCATTTTTCTTATAATTTAGCATTTTAAGTGCAGACTTATTTGCATCTACAATTACATGTGTTTCAGGATCTATAAGCATAACTCCTGAATTAACTGAATTTAAAATTAGATCGAGATATTTTTCGCTTTCAGCTAACTTTTCTGATGACTTTTCCTGTTCAGAGATATCTAAAAAATTAACAACTACTAGCTTTCCAAATTTAGTTGAAACAACATTTGCATTTACTAAAGCAGTTAATATCTTACCCGTTTTTTGTTTAACTTTAAATTTATACTCAATAATAAATCCTTTAGATTTTAGCTCTGATAATATCTTTTTCTGATCTTTAAGATCAACATAAAACTCGATTAGCTTATGCTTTTGTAGTTCCTTTAAAGTTGAAAAACCAAGCATTTTTACCAGTGCCGGATTACAATCAATAATGTCTCCTTCTAATGTTGCAACACCAATTCCCGAGATTGATTTTTCGTATAAAGTTTTATAATGAAATTCACTATTTTCATTTACTAACTTTTCAAAGTCAGCTTTATCTGCACCAAAACCGTTATCATAATTACTCATACAGAGACATTTAATAACATTCAATATACAAACAAAACAAAGTAATGTCAATTTATTTTGATGAATCCTGCATGTTTTATGTATTTATGAACCATAATATTAAAATGTTTAAAATTGTAAATAAAAAGCCCTCAGCAAAAATGCTGAGGGCTACTATTCATTTGAATCCAAATTAATCTGCTAAGCTAATAAACTTCTTAAAATCGGGTTCTCCATGAAAATCAAAAAGCATTAATACATTTTCATCGTCGCTTTCAACAAGCATAAGCATCTCTGATTTTCTTTTTGTTTTTTTGTTCATGATCATTCGAACTTTATCGCCACCATCATTTATAGTCATTACTTCGGCAAAATTCCCACTTCGAATTCCTTCTTCAAGTAAAGAAAAATCATTTTTATGGAAATCATTTTCACATATAACAATTTTCATATCATCAATCATTTCAAGAACCTCACGCTCCTCCTCTTCCATATCGCCAAATGCTAAACCTATCTTAATTAAAAAAGATGGAATAACAAGTGTGAATTCACTATTACTGCGTTGATAATCACGTACAACATCTCTTAATGTTTCCTGTGCAATTATTGCAGGAGCAGTAATCATTAAAACTATTAAAACTGCAACTATTCTTTTCATAATTTTTGTCTTTAATTGTTAAACTTATTCTAAAGACGAATGAGAATTGAATATGTTACAAATTGTATTGGAAGGAATAGAAAAGATTCCGGTATCCCTATAAAATAGGGAACCGGAATGACAGCTTATATTTTAAAAGTATTTTGCAGGATCAACAAGTTCTCCATCTTTTTGAACTTCGTAGTGTAAATGTGGGGCTGTTGATTGTCCTGTATTTCCAACAAATCCAATCACATCACCTTGTTTTACTTCTTGGCCTTCTTTTACATCACAGGCTGAAAGGTGAGCATATAGAGTTGAATACCCATCTTCATGATCGAGAATAATATATTTCCCATAACCCTTTTCATTTTTATAACTGTGTCTCACTTTACGCACCATTCCATCCGCTGTTGCATAAATTGGAGTTCCTTCAGGAGCTTTTATATCTACGGCGTTGTGCATTCTTTCTTTTTTTGTATATGGATGAATGTGCATGCCAAAGCCCGATGAAATTCTTACACCTTCAACTTTCTTTACCGGAAAAATGGAAGGCACGGAATTGATGTGGGTTTGGGATTGGGTGTGAATTTGTTTCGTAATTATATTAAATTCTTTTGATGTATTAATTGAAAATGCCATTAATAATATTGCAACTAAAGGCAGCACCAATAATATTTTAAACTTTGATAGTTTACCTGATTTTATTCTTGTCATCATTTTTATTCTATTTTTAGTTAATGAATAATTAAACTGGCTGGCAAGATTTACATGAAAGCTCTTTTCAATTTGGTCAAGAATGAGTTTCTGATAAGCAATTTTATCGTTTTTTGCCATTAAAACTCCCCTATCTGCCAAATACTCATGAACTTCTTTAAACGCTAATCTGTACCGATAAATGAAAGGATTAAACCACTGAAGAACAAGTATTAATTCAAGCAGAATAACATCAATCGAATGCATTTGTTTGGCATGTGTAAACTCATGCAACAATAATTCATTCGAACCAATTGATCCATAATCGTCTTTACTAATAAAAATGTAATTATAAAATGAAAATGGAGAACTGTTGTTATTCATTAAAACTAACTTTTTATTTTTATATTTTATTATTTCATTGGCATTTACTGTTTTTAAAATTTTAAATAACTGATATAATATTCTTACAAAAAACAAACATCCAAGAATTAGATAGACTATCATTAAATAATTCGGATTTGAAATAGCATCAAGGCTTTGTTCTTTAAAAGTGCTTATTGTTGAACCAAGATTGATGTATTCATTAAATTCAAACTGATTTTGCGAATTAACCACTACACTTGACGCTGAAAAATCAAGTAATGGAAGAATAAAAGAAAATATGATTCCAAATAACAAATAATAACGATTGAATCTAAACCAAGTATCTCTTTTAAGAAATAATTCATAAAAAATATAAAATATGGATACCGAAATCGCCGTTTCAATTATATATGTTAAAAATGCAATCATTATTTTGTGCTTTTCTTTTTTTCAATTTGTTCTTCAACTTGCTTTTTTAATTGTTCCAGCTCACTTAAACTTAAATCATTTTCACTTGTAAAAAATGATACTAATTTACTTGCAGAATTATTAAAAAAACTTTTTGTAATCCCATTAAAAAATGCTTTTGTATATTCCTTTTTACCTACTTTAGGATGATACTCATTTGATTTTCCATAAGTTTTAAATCCAATAAAACCTTTATTTACTAATACACGAACAACTGTAGATGTGGTTGTGTATGCAGGTTTAGGATCAGGGAATTTATCAACAATATCTTTCAGGAAACCTTTTTTTATCTCCCAGAGATATTGCATTACTTGTTCTTCAGCTTTGGTTAATTCTTTCATGCCACAAACATATAACTATATTTTTAATTATACAACTATTTTTATAGTAATGTAACTATTAAAATAGTTTAGTAATTGGAATACAGCTGATTAATTTTATATAAACCATGCTTTTATAATTCCTATTATATTAGTATTTTTCAACTTTATAAAAAATCACAAAAATTATGAAAAAAGCATTACTCATCTTAAGTGTTATATTACTTATTACAAGCTGTGCATCTAAACGTTACGTAAAAAAAGCCGTTAAATTCGAAGAAGCAGGGCTTTACGAAGATGCTGCAGAATATTACTATCAGGCAGTTTTAAAGAAAGATTCTAATGTTGATGGTAAACTAGGGTTAAGAAAAACAGGACAGATGACTCTTGACAGAAAACTTGCTGATTTTACACAAGCATATAAACAAGCAGACTACAAAAAAGCCGTTTATAATTATCTTGAAGCAGAAAAATACTATAATAAAGTAACTTCCGTTCGTGTAGAACTGGACTTTCCTGAATATCACAAGGAGTATTACGAAGAAGCAAAAAGTGATTATTTAAATAAAAAATATGCAGACGGTGTTGACAAATTAAACCGTGAAGATTTTGCTGAAGCTCTTATTGTATTCGAAGAGATTAAAAAGATCGATGCTGAATATAAAGATGCAAAGGAACTTTATGTAACAGCAAAGTATGAACCTATGTATCGTGATGCAGCTCAGTATCTTGAAACGGGCTTGTATCGTACTGCTTATTATACTTATCAATCAATTATAAGAGGTGCAGGAACTTACAAACAATCTGTTCCTCTTAAAGATGAAGCTCAGGAAAAAGGTACGATCACAATTCTCGTTTCTGATTTATCCTATTCAGGTTATAAAATGAGAGAAACTGCCGGATCTGTAACATCAAATCTAAAAGGGCAATTAAGTCGCTTAGACAATCCCTTTTTAAAAATAATTGATCCTTCTTCGCTTGATGTAAATATCTATGAAAACGGACAAATGAATATGCAGGCTGCGAATCTTGCAGGAATTAAAGCTGTTTTAACAGGAACAGTTACTGATGTTAAAGCTATAAACGGAAGACTTGTAAAATCTGAAAAAAGGGGATATCTCAAAATAGTTACTAAATCAAAAGATAAAGAAGGAAAAGAGATTACACATGTTAAATACAATAAGACAAGCTACTTAGAATACAAACAAAGAAACAGGGCAGAGCTGGATCTTAATTACAAGCTTGTTTCTACGGAAGATAATTCAGTAATGCTATCCGACGCTTTAAATTTATCTGATAGTGATAGAATACATTATGCTACTTTTGGTGGAGACAAGAAAAAACTGATTCCTGGATATTGGAAATACAAAAGCAAAAAATCATCGGAAGATGTTCAGAAAGATAATAAGTCAGATATCAGAAAGCTTCAGAATTTATTAAAAGCTGATAAAACAATTGAATCTGCATCTGCACTTTTAAATGGACTTATAGGAAAATCAGTAAAGGAAGTTACTACTAAAATTCACAAATATAATCCTGAGAAATAATGCAACGATATTTAATAATAGTATTATTAATAGTATTGCTTGCTTCATGTGCAGCAAAAAAGCAGGCAGCCGAATTTGAAGCACAGCCAACCTGGGTAAAACAAAAACCAATTGTTTCAGGCTATTATATTGGTGTTGCTTCGGTTAAAAAAGTTGGAACTTCAGCTCAGTACATTGCTAAAGCCAGACAAGAAGCTCTTACGGATATAGCTGAAGGTGTTTCGTCAAATGTTAGTTCTACATCAGTTTTACATAGCATTGAAACAGAATATGGTTTTTCTGAATCTTTTGATCAGAAAATTCAGATTAGTACAGATGATTATCTAGAAGGTTTTGATCCAGTTGAGTCTTACGAAAATGAAAGTTCATACTGGGTATATTACAAAATAGCAAAGAGTACATATCATGAAATGAAGGAAAAAAGAAAGAGAGAAGCTATTGCTACAGCTCTTGCTAAATATCAGTCTGGATTAACGGAACAAAATGTAAACAAACCCAAGGAAGCTCTTTCTTTTTATTTACAAGGACTACAAGCAATAAAACGCTACTTGAACGAAGAAACACCTTCGACACTTAATGGTGGCAATGTTGATATTGGAAATGAATTATATTCATCGGCAAGTGCTATTCTTAACTCTCTTGAAATTAGCTCTAAGACTGATGAAATTAGTGTAAAAAGAGGTGAAAGTTTTGATAAGAATCTTGAGTTTATAGTTACATACGATGGCAGCACTGTTCAGGGAATTCCTGTTGAGTTCTCATATACAGGCGGATATCTTAAAAAAGACAGACAGAATTCAGATGCTAATGGGAAAGTTTATCTTGAACCAGAAGTTTTATACTCAAGAAATGGTAAAGAACAAATTTTAGCAAAAATCAACTTAAAAGAATTATCACAAAAGGCTGTAGATGACTTATTTATTCGTGGTCTAATTACAAAACGCAGACTTAAACCAGCCTCTGTTAATATTATAATTGAGGCTCCTTCTGTTTCTCTGAAAATTGAAGAAAGTTCTTGTTCAAATATGAATAACTGCGATCAAATTAAAAGTTTATTTAACAAGAATGCAAGTGAATATGGTTTTGAAGCAAAAGAGCAAAAAGCTTCAGATTTTGTTTTTGAATTTTTCTTCGAATTCAAAAAAGGTGAAAGCGCTGGAGGTCTTGTTTCAGCTTACATTTCTGGAGGAATTACCATAAAAGATAATTCAGGGAAAACAGTTTGGGTAAAACAAACTGTTGATATTAAAGGTGTAGGAAAGAGTAAAAACGAAGCAAAAGCTCAAGCTTTTAATGAATTTAAAAAAGCCCTTAACCGCAATTATTTTAAACAAGGACTTGATGCAATAAAATAGAACTTCTAAGATATATTTTAGTTAAAAGGTGGATTAATTTCCACCTTTTGTTTTATATCCAATTCAAACAAATTATTTATAATCTCTGTTTGTCCATCGAAAGAAAATTGATTTAAATCTTGATGACCATTCTCAATCAGAATACACTCTGCTCCAATAGCTTGTGCTACCTCATAATCATGATACGTATCACCAACTAATATAATTTGATTAAAATCTGTTGATGAGTTATTTATATAAGCAATTGCATTATCAAGCTTACTTTTAGCATAAATGTTATTCAATCCCAAAATAGAATCAAAATAATCTTCAATTCCCCGTTCACGAACCTGATATTCCAATGCTACTTGCTCCGATGCAGATAAAATTATTTGTTTGTAATCTTTACTCTGAAAATACTTTAAGGCTTCTAAAACACCCATCTGTAGTGGAGCTTTTTCAGAGAATTGTTTGTACAAATTAATATACTCTACAGATAAGTCTTCGAAGGGCTCTTTCTCAAAATCAAATCCTAATAACTTGTAATAATTTTGTACCGGGAAAGTGAATATTTTCTTATATTTATCAATATTTAAAGAACCCATATTTCTTTCTTGAAGCATTACATTCATTGCCTCAACACATGTCCCAACATCATTTAATAATGTTCCGTTCCAATCCCATATAATTAATTTTCCCATACTATTCTTTAAACCGTTTGTCAGATATTTTATCTCCCATTTTATCAGATTTTCCTTCCAACCAACCTATTTTTTGTACCTCAGGACTGTCTACATCCGGAATAAAAGGTTTGATGTCAAGTAAGGGAGTTCCATTAAGAACATCAATGTTTTCAATATGTAAAATATTACCTTCCATTTTATTTAACTTAACTACTGAAAAGCCTATTGGATTTGGTCTCTTTGGAGCTCTGGTAGAAAAAATACCATGCAGTTGATCATCCATAAAAGGTTTTACAACAAGCTCATAAGTTTTTGTCAAATGAAAATGATAAATCAGAATAACATGAGAAAAACCATCAAGGTCTTTTAATCCATCAATATATTGCAAATCAATTTCAATTATTCCTTTAACACCCTTTGCTCCTGTTGGTTGAATAGGCATTCCTTCCTTTGTTTGAAAGGGAGTTTTTATAAAACCAATTGGTTTTAAATTGAGTAAATTCATCAGATAAATTTTCTTTTAAAAGTAACAAAAAAAGCACAGGAATATCTGTGCTTAAACAAAAATAGATTTTTAAGAATTAAGGTTCTTTGACTACTTCATACCATACTTCGCCATATTGATCGACAACAGCTTTATACAATGTACCTTCGAATTTATAATATGCTCTTTCATCAATAATTACTTTAATATAGCCATTAGGTAAAGCGTCAATTCTTGCTCCAAGCGGTGGATCAACAGTAATATATTCGTTATTAGATGACCTGATATAATAAGTTCCATAATAATAAAAAAATGTTCTGCCTCTACTTACAAATCTGACATTCCCTGCAGGTAATGTTCTTACTCTAACTCCAAGTGGAGCTCTTACAATCACATACTTTGGTCCATGTTGTCTATAAAATATTCCCGAATGATATTGATATCTTACTCCTGAGTGTGGCACAACGTAGGCATGCCTTGGTGCTACTTTATATGAATATCCCCAACGTGGCATTTTTTTATACTTGTAATGAGGGTAATGGCGTTTCGGGGTATGATGATGTTTGTGTCTTTGTGCACTAAGGCTAGTAACAGAGAAACTTAATAAGAGAAATAAAATTACTTTAATAATAGAATTAGATTTCATATCGATCTCCTTTCTTTTCAAGAAAGAATTCAATTTTTATGCCAAAAACTAACAAAATAATTTTATAAAATCTTTGTCATTTATTAATTATAAATAAAACTTAAAATATTGATGTTAAATGACTACCCGTTTTTACATAAAAATTCAATATCACAATTAAAATATAAAAAGTATGATTACTTTTAGATTCAAAATAAATTAACTAAGTTTATTATTCCAAAAGATTGATTAACGGGGATCACTATCACACATAATTAAATGAATAAAAGACTGTTATCTTATTTTAAAAAGATTGTTTTCTTTTTTGTTATTCTTTATTTAAATATTGGACAAATATTTGCTGGCGAGCCTACTTTGTTTACCGAACAAATTGAAGTTATAAACTTCTTTAAAGCCGGTAAAGCAATATTTTCTTCCCCCGTTTCCACATATAATGATGATGTTATTGTTGGCTCACACGATAAGTACATTTACTTTTTTGATAAAAACGGGAATCTTAAAAAAAAGTATGAAACTAATGGATGGGTACATGCTTCGCCTTCTATTCTTACTGATAGTTCAATAGCCATAGGATCATATGATGGTTATATATACTTTTTTGATTCAAAAGGCAGATTTCAAAATAAAATTAAACCGGGTAGTGGTTCTGTATTTACATCTATAATTGAGATGCCTAATCGTTTACTTGTTTTTGGTTCGAATAAAAAAGGAATCATCTTTTTTAATAAAAAAGACAGTACCAGTCATGTATATCCGGTAAGAAAATGGGTGCATGGTTCTCCCACTATTATTGATAATAACAAGTTTATTATCGGTTCAAATGATAAGAATATTTATATTTTTGATGAAAATGCCAGTTTGCTTTCAAAGATAAAAACTAAAGGATGGATAATGCATTCGGCACCTGTTTCATTGAATAAAAATCGTTTTGCAGTTGGTTCTTATGACAAGAATCTATATATCTGTAATACAGATGGAAAAACAGTATCATCCTTTAAAACAAAGGGCAGAATACATGGTAGTCCGTTAAAACTTAAAGACCAAAAAATAGTATTTGGATCATTTGATAGGTTTATTTACTTTTTGAAACCCGACGGAACATTATTTAAAAAATTTAAAACTAAAAAGAAGGTAGTATCATCGCCAGTTTGCTTATCAGACGGAACAATAATAGTTGGATCTTATGATAAACATTTATATTTCTTTTCACCACAGGGAGTTTTATTAGGAAAATATAAAACAAGAGGGAAAATATTTGCTACCCCAATTGTATTAAGTAATGATACGGTTGTTGTATGTACTACAAATGGTTATGTGGAATTTCTGAAAATAAATCCCAATATTTACAGTATATAAGAATTTTTAAAGCTTCTCAAATATTACTTGTTTTACTTTTTCTGTTAATGTATCAAATGTAAATTTCTCGGGATAAACAGCTTGCAAATAGCTTACATGAATCTTGGTAAATGGTCTTGGAAATCTTGAACCTGCAGGTAAAGCTTTATAAGCACCAGTTATTGCAACCGGAACCACAGGCACATTAAGTTCTTTGCTAAGAATAGCAAAGGTCTTTTTAAAATCACCTAAATTTCCATCTTTAGTTCGTGTACCTTCGGGAAAAATAATTACTTTTTTTCCTTGTTTTAAAACTTCTGCCATTTTCTGAATAGATTCTTTTAAATCAGAATTTACATCCATAATAATGACATTATTCTTACCTGCAAAGAAATTTAAAAATCGGTTTTTTATGTGCTTCCGTTTTGCGTAAAAATAAGTTTCTTTAATTATTGGTTTTTTTAAGAAAGCTGTTACAAATAAACCATCTATAAAGCTTTGATGATTAGGGGTTATAATTGCAGGACCTTCAGGAATATTTTTTACTCCATCACTTTTAAATTTAAAGTAAACTTTAAAAAGGTTTCTGAATGATTTAATTAAAAACGTTTGTGTTGGCCACGATTTTGGAAGATTTAATTGTATTTTTTCCTTTAGAATTTCTGACCAATCCGTTATCTCCAAATTATGAAACAACTTATGTTCTTTTATATGGTCTACCATTGATCTAATTGAAGGAAATTTTATAAGATTATCTTCTTCAATTTTAACACCAAAAGTCTTTTCAATAAAATCGATTAAAGTTATTTTTCCAAGCGAATCAAGAGCTATATCATATTCTAAATGATCATCGGGTGAAATGGTCATATCTACCTGGCTTTCAATAAATGTTTTAACTACTCTATATTCTTCTGAAGCCGGATGCTCAACAGTTTCTTTTTGTCTTTCCGGGCTTTTAAATAACTCTGCAAGTTTAAATCTTTGAATTTTACCAAGACGTGTTCTTGGAATTTCCTGTTTTATTAAAGAATACTTCATGATTCTTTTATATGAAGTCATTTCCTTATTAAAATCAGGCATTACTGTTTCTTTAAAATAGGTCTCAGGATTATCAATTTTAATTTTTGAAAGACTTTCATAATCGGGTACAATGACCGCATGTAATGAATCATTTTGAGAAAATACTCCGGCTTCATTTACAAAAGGTATCTTTTCAAGTTTTTCTTCCAATTCAACCGGACTAATATTTTTGCCGTTTTGCAATACTATTATTTCTTTTTTTCTACCAGTTATATATAAAAATCCCTTTTTATCAAATCTTCCCAAATCACCAGTATAAAGCCAACCATCTTTTAAAACCTCAGCAGTTTCTTTTGGAAGATTGAAATAACCTTTCATGATATTTTCACCTTTAGCACAAATTTCGTCATCACGAATTTCAACACTTAGCCCAGGCAAAACAAGTCCTGGTGATCCTATTTTTATATTTCCAGGACGTGTAAATGTAATCATTGGTGCAGCTTCTGTCATTCCATATCCTTCAAGAATCTCAAAGCCTAAAGCTTTGAAAAAAGCTCCTGTTTCCTTATTCAATGAAGCTCCTCCAGCTATTAAAAACTCCAGATGTCCACCAAAACCATCATGCACCTTCTTTAGTACCTTTTTTGCAATCTTTTTAGAATGCAATCCTTTAACAATTTTAAATACAACTTTACCAACAAACGATGCATCAATTTTTGTCTTTAATCCCTTATATAATAAATCGTAAAGGCGAGGAACACCAAGCATGATTCTTACTTCATTATTTTTTAATGTTTCAAGCAAATCAGATGATTGCATTGAGGGCGATAGCACAATTGTACCTCCAACTATTAAAGGCGCAACCATTGAACCAGCAAGAGGAAATATATGATGAAGCGGAAGCAATAATAACACCTGTCTGTCTTTTGTAAAAATCTCAACTTTTTCAGAAACCGCCTTAATGTTTGCTATTAAATTCTTATACGACAGCATTACTCCTTTCGGATTCCCCGTTGTTCCTGAAGTATAAATAATTACTGCTGTTTTCTCTAAATCTTTAGAAAAATGTGGAATGAAACCTTCTTTAGCATCAGGTAATACTATATCATTTAAATTAGCAGATTCTGGTTTATAATCTATTTCCTCCTCAATCTTTTTAAATTTATCCTTTGTTTCGTTGCTATAAAAAACCATTTCAGGTTTACAATCATTAAGAATATAGCTAACATCACTCACAGAAGCTAAAAAATCAATAGGAATAACTTCACACTTATTGTACCAGCCTGCATAAAAAGCAAAAATCCAGTCCTCACTGTTTTCAGCATGTATAGCAATTTTCGAATAATTCTTATTTGAAAACAATAATGCAAAACGATTTATTTTTTCAAATAAATCAGTATAAGTATACTTTTGGTCTTTTGTAATTAATGCAATATTGTTCTTATATTCTGTATTTATCATTTCGGCAAATTTCGTTCTTTTACTTCCTGTTTACAGTTCTTTTTTTGTAATCATAATACTATTAAACAGAACTGCAAAAATAGACCTTTTTATTCAATAATCTTAAGAAGAGCTATATATACAAAACGGCCATTCTTAAGAGGAATGGCCATTTTATTAGTCATATTAAATTTATTTCAAATTATATGTTTTAATAACTGAACCTGCTTTTTGTGAATTATAATCAAATTTTACATTTCCATTTCCAGAAATTAAAAACTGAAATTCAACCTTGTCATTTCCAGGAATAGTTAAAAACTGAACTTCCGGTTTATATTCTTTATAATTAACTTTATTGGTATATGAATTTTCGAGAATACCGCCGGAAACAACTTTTATATTTTTACCATTTATTTTTAAAATATCTTTAGGATAAAGGTTTTTCTTAATGGCATAATAGCACATTGTAGGAATAATTTTACTATTTACCAATCTTACACGAACCTGATAAAGATTACTCTCAAGTTTCTTTACATCGAAAATATCCATAGAAACTTCTGGTGTTTGTGATGCTGCATAAATAACAGCCGAAGCATTACGATGTACTAAATCCTGAAGCATAAATGTATGAGGCAATCTGCTGCTTAATTTAACCCATCCTCCAATTTCAATATCTCCATAAACAGGATGTTTATATGGTGTCCAATCTTTAAATAATGCTCCATGAACCACTTTATCATTAAATTTTAATCTTTCCTTTTGTGTCTCGGTGTTTTCTCTAAAACTAAAACCTTCATCCTCTTTTTTATTTTCAGGCTCATTTGAATACGTTTCATCCTCAGATTTAAACAACTCACCTACAAAACTATATGCCCCTAATACACCAAAAGTAAAATCTGTAAAATCTCCATAAGTTGTATAAAGATCCTTCCATGAAATTAGATATTTATAACCAGGAATTATTTTTTCAGCATGTTCTCCAAGATTATCAAATACTGCTATATCATTAGGATTTAAAGGGCTTAGCTCCTTTGACCCGGGAACTCTTAAAATCATTCCTCCTGTATTATGAAAAGCATATACAACAAGAATATTTGGTCTTTCATTTAAATAATTACCTATTGCTTTTATTCCTGTACCTGAAAATGGGAAATCTCCTGAGCCACGTTGAACATAATTTGGTTCCCAATTATACCCCCAATTTCTGTTACCATCAACATAACCTTCCGAATCTTCATTTATTTGTCCGTCGTTATCATTATCGATACCTTCGCTGCCTAACAATGTCCATTCGCCTTTCTCGCCATCTTTAATACGAATCATAACCCTTGGCTCATCAGGATCAGTTTTATATTTTCCAAATGGGTCTTTTTTTCTCATCTGACATATATTTCCGTCACCATCCAAATCATCTGCAAAGTCTTCATCAAATAAACCATCCCGATCATCATCTTTTGGGATACGCAAACCTCTGTTCATACTCGAATGATTAGCATCTTTCATAAAATGATATCTTCCATCAACATTTACAGTAGGAATAAGATAATATGCGTTCTTATCTACCAGCTTTTTAATTTCAGGGTTTATTTTATAGTTCTTTAATAAATAATCGGCAAAATATAAAACAACTTCTGATGCCTGAATTTCGTTTCCATGGATATTTCCATCAACATAAACACCTGGTTTTGATAATTTATTTCCTGTTAATTTATTATTAATCTCCAAAGCCCAAATCTCTCTATTTTCATCACTTTTACCAACAAAAACGGCTTCAGTTAAATCCGGATAAGCTTTATTTAAAGCTTTTATAGCTTCATTAATTTCTGCGTAAGTATAATACTTGTCAAAACGCAATGGAATAGTAACGTTTTGCGCACTGCTATTACTTGTGAGAATAGCAAAAATTGTTATTAATAGTACTGATAATATATTCTTCATGATATTACTGTATTTTAATTATTTTTTGATCGTTACCTGCATTTGAACTTTTCAATTTAAAGCTTAGACTTTCACCTGATTTTGCTTTAACTAAATATTCAATTTTATTTACGCTTAGTCCTTTCACAGCGTTTACAGGTGTTCTTGTTTTACCTTCCAGTATTGTTATATTCTTATCATCAAGAATTAAAATTGCCGGTGCAGGTTGCTCATTTCTTACACCCATTTCAACAGGAAAAGGTAAAAATGATTGGTTTTCAATCCATAATTCAACTTTATAAATATTTGCCCCTTGGTGTTTATATTCAACTTTAACAATCTTTAATACAGGGATTTTTTTTGTTAACTCAAAAACCCAGTTTAACTGTATGTCTATATCATTTATTACAGAATCAAGTATTGGAGTTGTTTTAATATATGGAACAAATCCACCTATTTCCACTTCTCCTAATACAGGATGATTAAATTTATCCCATTCCACAAATCCAGCACCACCTAATTCATTATCAATGTATTCTAATATTGCCATTTCTTTTTCATCGGGCTTGCCGTTATCTTTTTTATCAGAGGAACCTGCTCCCATTTGTTTCATCATTCCAGCCATTTTCTCAGGAGTGATTTGACCACCTTCAACCATTTTTATAAGCATTGCTGCTCCATATTGAGGAGGTGCATTATTGGCCTTTAAAAACGTGTCAATTTTTTCTTCTCCTAAGGCCACGAATTCATCTGATGACATTTTCTCAAGCTTATCTAGGGTAAGCTCACCTTTATTTTCTTCTTCCTTTTTCTCAGGTTTTGGAATAGTAAAAAAGTTCATACTAAAAGAAGGTAATCCTAAATGAAAATATGACCATAATTCAAATGATCCTTCTTTTGCATTTGCAGCAGAAAGCCTTTCTGTGTTATATTTCTTTTCTTCAAGATATTTTTTATAATCTTCAGTTAGCTTGCTATAGATTGTTATATCCTCATCAAGATGATTAACTACTGCTCCAAGTCCAAGGAAACTTGCAACCATTCCAGGAGTAAGTTTCATGCCTGCAGGAACCATTGGTTGAAACATTTCAATAATTTCATCCATAGAAAAAGTTTTGTTAGGATCAATATTAATATTTTCAGCCATATCTTTGGGAATTTTAATATTTTCAAAGTCGGCACTTCCTTTTCTGTTTCCCTGTGGAGCTTTTAAACATGTATTTGTTTCTCCAAAACTAAATGTCATTGCAATTTCTTGATGTGCAAACATGAATTTCATAAGATTAAAAATTACCTCTTCGCTTCCCGGCCACTTTCCTGCCTTTTTATCTTCAGGATTATGAAAAAATGGGAAATTTATACCTGGATTCACACCACCAATAGGATCTTCATTATATTTTCCATCACCATCGTCATCAATCCCTTCCGTATACATCTTATAAATACCCTTTTCTCCTTTCGACTTATCAGCTTTTTTCATTAAACGGGGTTCTGCTGGATCAATAATCCACTCACCTTCTGGATGTATTAAACGCATTTTAGTAATATAACCATCGCTGTTTAAATCCTCAAAACCATCTTCATCTGCTAGTTCATCATTGTCGTCATTTACAGGAAGTTCATTTCTGGTATTATTAAATTTTACCGGATTAAAATAGTTCATCAATCCTTCAGGATTAAGAACTGGTAAAATATAGTATGTGTTTGTTTTAAAATATTCTCCATCGATAATCTTATCAGCCAATATTAAAGAAGCTTTGGTTGACAAAGGATTATTTCCATCTGGATTTCCTAATACAAAAATTGCAGGAACCTGCTTTTCAGTATTCTTGATTTCAGTTCCTATTTCAACAATATTAACGTTGAAATTCCCGAAACTTTTTCCCAATGAGTGAATTTTTACAATCCCTGGATTGTTTTTTTGTAACTGTTCCAGATTTCTATTAAGTTCATTCATATCTGGATAGTTCTGTCCAGATAAATAAAGAGTAGCCAAAAGCAATCCTGAAACAAGTCCTGCTTTTTTGATCAAAGAACTAAATTTTTGCAGCATAATTTAAGTAGTTATTTTAGGTTAAGTAATTTATATGAGTAATTCTTTTTTAGATTAACAATTTACAAATTGGTTTAATTTAGGAATTTCCTTAACTATAAATTTAAACTATTTACATGAAATTGTAATAAAGAATGTTTTATTGTAACTAACGGGTTATTGAATCGTCATAAACTAAATTTATAAACAACTATAACATGGAATTAAAAATTACTAATTTATCGAAAACCTACCCGAATGGAGTACAGGCTTTAAAGAATATTGACTTAACTATTCCTACTGGAATGTTTGGTTTGTTAGGTCCTAACGGTGCTGGGAAATCAACTTTAATGAGAACTATTGCAACTTTACAAGAAGCAGACTCAGGAGAAATTGTTCTGGACGGAATGGATGTATTAAATCAAAAAAATGATGTTCGTATGCAATTAGGATATCTGCCTCAGGAATTTGGAGTTTATCCGAAAATTTCAGCAGAAATGATGCTTGATCATTTTGCTAACTTAAAAGGAATAATAAATAAAAAAGAAAGAAAAGAACTTGTAAAAGCGCTTCTTGAGCAAACAAATTTATATCATGTTCGCAAGAAAAACCTAAGCAGTTATTCAGGAGGCATGAAACAACGTTTTGGCATAGCTCAGGCTTTGATTGGAAGTCCCAAATTAATAATTGTTGATGAACCAACTGCTGGTCTTGATCCTGCTGAACGAAATCGTTTTCATAATTTACTTAGTGAAATTGGTGAAAATATTATAGTTATACTTTCAACTCATATTGTTGATGATGTAAGCGATTTATGTAAGAATATGGCTATCATTAATGAAGGTAGGCTATTGCTACAGGGCGAACCAAATGAAGTTATAAAAAATGTTGAAGGTAAAATATGGGAAAAAGTAATTGAAAAAGATGAATTGAAAGAGCATCAAGAGAAATACAATATTATTTCTTCACGACTGTATACCGGAAAAATAATTATCCACGCCTTAAGTGACATTAATCCTGACTCTTTCACACAGGTAAAACCTTCACTTGAAGATGTTTATTTTTCATCGGTAAAAAAAGTGAATCAAACCTCAAATGTTTAATTAAATTACAGAACTCATGTTTTTAAAAATATTTCTTTTTGAATTAAGATTAAAATTCTCACGTCCTGCAATTTATATATACTTTGGAATTTTATTAGCCCTAACGTTTTTAATAATAAACGCATTTAGCGGATTAATAGATGGTGTAAGTGTTTCTATTGGAGGTATGGGAGGAAAAGTTCTAACGAACTCTCCATTTATTATTTATACAATGATATCGGGATTAAGCTTTATGGCTCTTATTCTGTTACCAGCAACCATTGGTAATTCAATATACCGGGATTATGAAAATAATGCTCATGCTTTACTTTTCTCTTACCCAATGAGTAAGTTTGGATATCTGGGTGGTCGATTTGCAGGAGGATTTGTAGCGTCTATCTTTGTTTTCACAAGTATGGGAATTGGGATGTATCTTGCATCATTAATGCCTTACTTAAATAGAGATTTCTTCGGACCAAATAGCTTTATGGCTTATTTAAGTCCTTATATATCAAACATAATTCCAAATATCTTTATTGTAGGTATATTTATTTTTGCCATAGCAGCTATTTCGAGAAACTTACTGGCAACATATCTTGGTTGCATTGCACTTCTTGTATTATACGGAGTTGCAGGATCGCTTGTAAGTGATATTGAAAACCAAACTATATCAGCTATGTTAGATCCGTTTGGAAGTACAGCATTTGATACACTTACAAAATACTGGACAGTAAGCGAAAAGAATGAACAGCTTATTCCTTTTACATGGCATTTACTTTTAAACAGGATGTTGTGGGTTTCTATTTCTTCTGCTGTATTTATTGCTTTGTTTAGAAAATTTAAATTTTCGCAAAATGTATTTCAGATAAGATTCAGAAAAAATTCACGTTTGGTTTTTGCTAATATTAATCCAGTTCATAAGATTTTTAAACTTAAGCTTCCTGATGTAAATAAAAACTTCTCAGCGAAGGCTAAATTCAAACAGTTAGTTAATTTAATAGTTTTTGAAACGAAAAATCTAATTAAAAACCCTTATTTCCTTGCTATATTAGCTACAGGTGTCTTATTTATAGCAATAAATACTTCACAACTAGGTAAAATGTACGGAACAACAACTTATCCGGTAACTTATCAGGTTATAGAATTGTTAGGAGCAACATTTGCCTTATTTGTATTAATTATTATTACTTTTTTATCAGGTGAAATTGTGTGGAATGAACGTTCTTTTAGGGTTGATGAAATTGTAAACTCATTGCCTATCCCAACATGGACAATTTACACCTCTAAATTAACAGCTCTTTTTGCAGTACAGGTTATTCTTATGACCTTAATAATGTTAATAGGAATAATAGCACAGGCAGTAATGGGTTATTTCAATTTTGAAATTGGATTGTATATTAAGGGTCTGTTTGGAATAAGTATGCTTGATTATATTCTCTTATGTTTCCTTGCATTTATTGTTCATGTATTAGTGAATAACAAATATGCCGGACATTTTATAATGATTCTGTACTATTTATTCAGCAGCTTTATGGGTGGAATGGGGTTAGAACATAATCTTTACCAATTTGCTTCCGATCCGGGAATAATGTATTCTGATATGAATACTTATGGGCATTTTGTATGGCCTTTTATTACATACAAGGCATATTGGTTTTCATTTGCAATAATATTGGCAGTATTCTCAAACTTATTGTGGGTTAGAGGAAACGATAAAAAATTTACTGAACGTATAAAACTCTTTAAACAGCGTTTTACACTTTCAACAAAAATTGGATTATCTGTTTTTGCTATAATCTTCATCTTGCTTGGTTCATTTATTTATTATAACTCTAACATTCTTAACAAATACACAACAAGTAAAGAAAGAATGATGGTTTCGGTTGATTTTGAGAAAAAATATAAAAAATATCAATATCACATTCAACCCAGAATAGTTGAAATGAACATGAATGTTGATATTTATCCTGAAGAAAGAAATGCTTCGTTCAAGGGTTTTTATATTGTCAAAAACAAATCAGACCAAGCAATTGACTCTGTGTTTGTTAATTACAATCAAAATTTAGACTATTTTATGTTTGAGTTTGATTGTCCATCTGAATTAGTTTTTGATGATAAAGAACTTGGCTTTCGCATTTATAAATTAAAGACACCATTACAAGCAAAAGATTCTGTAAAAGTTAATATTGAATTAGATATTACTACAAAAGGATTTAGAAATAGCGGATCTAATACCAGATTAATTGAAAATGGAACTTTTTTAACGACTGGTTCACTTCCAACTATTGGTTACAACGAAGATGTTGAATTAACAAATGAGAAGAAAAGGAAGAAATACGATTTGCCAGAGAAACAACTTATTGCTAAAATGAATGATGCCAGAGCGTTGCAGAATACATATATTTCAAATGATGGCGACTGGATCAGATTTGAAACAATTGTTAGCACAATTACTGGTCAAACAGCCATTGCCCCGGGTTATCTGGAAAAAGAATGGCAGGAAAACGGAAGAAACTATTATCATTATAAAATGGATAGTAAAATTCTGAATTTTGCAGCATGGTTATCTGCCGATTATGAAAAGATTGAAGATAACTGGAATGGAATTGATCTGGCAGTTTATTATCATAAAGGTCATGAATATAATATTGATGATATGATGAAAGCTATGAAAATGTCGTTAGAATATTATTCAGAAAACTTTAGTCCTTTTCAATACAGACAACTTAGGATATTTGAGTTTCCAAGATTCTCGCAATTTGCTCAATCATTTCCAAATATGATACCTTTTTCAGAAAGTATTGGTTTTATTGCAAATGTTGAAAATGAAGAATTTAATTATCCTTTTTGGGTTACTGCACATGAAGTTGCACATCAGTGGTGGGCACATCAGGTAATTGGTGCTAATGTTGAAGGAGCCACGGTAACCTCAGAAATCCTTTGTCAGTATTCTTCATTACAGGTTATTGAAAATGCTTATGGAATTGAGAAAGTACGCGACATGATTAAATATGATATGGATCGTTATTTATCGGGTAGAAGCACAGAATCGCATTATGAAGCACCTTTGCTTTACTTGCGACCAGATCAGGGTTATTTGCATTATCAGAAAGGAAATGTTGTGATGTATGCTCTTGCTGATTATATTGGTGAAGATAAAATTAATGAGGCACTTAAGAAATTTACTGCTGATTATGCTTTTCAGGAAGCTCCATTTGTTACATCGCTTGAATTTATTGAATATATTAAAGATGTGACTCCGGATTCACTTCAGTATATGATTCATGATATGTTTGAAACAATTACTTTATACGAAAATAAAGTAACAGATGTATCGTATGAGGAAATGGATAATGGCAAATTTAAAGTGAATTTTTCAGTTGAATGTCAAAAATTCAGAGCTGATAGCTTAGGAAGAGAAGAAGAAATTCCTGTAAATGACTATATTGATATTGCTGTATTTTCGAAAGAGGTTAATGACAGCACAAAAACTGAAACTGAAATTTTCCTTAAGAAATTTAAAATTGAAGAAAATAAGCGTGATTTTGAGTTTATTATTGATTATAAACCTAATAAGGTTGGAATAGATCCGTATTTTAAATTAATTGACAGGCACCGTGATGATAACACAAAATCAACGGCTACAATACAGACTTAATTATTAACGATGCTTAAGCAAATGCTGTCCTGAATCTGAGACTTAACAGTCAATTCTATTACTCTATTCAACATTCAGATTCAGGCAGCATTTTTTTATTTAAATCGTAATATTAATTATTCTGATTCATTAAGTAATCACTTGCACTTAAAGCCGCAATAGTCCCATCGGCAACGGCTGTAGTAACCTGTCTGTATCTTTTTTCGATACAATCACCTGCAGCATAAACACCATCAATATTTGTTTTCATATTTTTGTCAACAATAATTTCTCCATTGGAATTCAGGTCTACTTTATCGGCAACTTTGCCAACATTTGCAGAATATCCTATAAAAACAAAAACTCCGTCAGTATTTAATTCGGACATTTCACCCGTTTTTAAATTCTCGTATTTTACCTTTTGAACAGAATTTTCACCAGATATTTCACGAAGTTCCGATCCCATAACAAAATGGATTTTAGGATCTGATTTAGCCATATCAACATAATGAGGTAAAGCTTGAAATTGATCAAATTGATGCACAACTGTCAGCTTACTTGCATATTTAGCCAAGGATACTGACTCTTCTAAAGCAGAGTTTCCGCCACCAACAACAACAACTTCTTTTCCTGCAAAAAATTCACCATCGCAAGTTGCACAATAAGATACTCCTCTCCCTTTAAAATTATCTTCGCCTGGAATGTTTAATGTTCGAGGTTTTCCTCCAAGTGCCAAAATAACAGTTTTGCCTTTATAAACATCTTTACTGTTTACTTCTATTTCCTTAATATTATTATCTAAATCAATTTTAGTAATATTTAGATTTGCTTTAATAGTGCATCCAAACTCTTTTGCCTGTTTTTTCATGGTATTAATCAGCTGAAAACCATTTGTTTTTTCAACACCTGGATAATTAGCAATTTCATGAGTCAGAATTACCTGTCCGCCAACAGTACCTTCGTTAAGAAGTAAAGTTTTTAATTTTGCCCGTGAAGCATAAATACCTGCAGATAATCCTGCAGGCCCTGCTCCCAGTATAATAACATCATAAATATCTTCCATATCTATCAAAATAATATTTATTTATTATTCAGGTTTTCCGAATTGTTCATCCAGAATTGATACTATCTGATCCATGTTCTGAATACTTGTGGTTGCCTGAACAACTTTACCATTTTTATAATGCATAGTAAATGGTAAACCCATAAAACCAGCACATTCAGGTGCATTTTTAATAACATGAGCTTCTGGACTATCGAACTCCATATCGAAGAATTTTACATTTGTGTATTTTTCTTGAAGTTCTTCCATAACATCATATACGGGTAAACACATTGGACCCATTCTACCACAGCATATCATTACATTCTCATTTTCTTCAAGAATTTTTTTATGATTATCAGCACTTTCAACATGGTTTAAATTTGTCATTAACATAGTCTTACTTTTTAAATTAATTTTTATATTTACTTATCCACATATCAAGATATATGCCAACATCGTATTTCGGAAATATTGTCATGAATTAGTATAAAATTACAAAAACAGATAACATCACTGATACCTGCTTTCATAAATTCCACATTACATTTCTTATAAAGGTTTGACAGGAATACAAATATCCAGAACAAATTTATGCTCAGGATGATGTTCGGGATCTGCGTGATATAATTCATACGGATTTTCATCAGCAGGTTGGTAACCACTTTCTGAAACCCAAATACACATGGCATTCCATGCCTGCTCAAATTCTGTTACATCAATTTCGAAATGACCAACGGCATGCTTTCCTGCAGGAACACTCAGCTTCCCAATTTCACCTTCAGTTTTTACTTCGGTTTCAACTGTAATACACGCACTTTGTCTCACTTTTTCGATGTCTGTTGTTTTAGGGTCATCGTGATAAACTGTTACGGTCTTTGTTTGTGGGAATTTTAATAATCCTCGTGGACCTGCCCACTTAAATAGTTTTTCATAAGCTTTACCAATTTGGTCGTATTGCCCAATATGACGGCAATAAATTAAATCAAGTGTTGGTAATTCTTTTACTTCGATGTTTGTTTTCATAAGATTCTTCCATTTATTAGTTAATTCTACAATACGAATGTAGTCTATGGAAGACCTTTTTAATTTATCAATCTTGCTATTCGATTGACTATTCTTGCTAAGTTCGTTGAGCATTATTTGACGATAATCTTTTGCACTATACTTAAAATATTCTTTAAAAACTCGAGAAAAAACTGAGTTACTACTAAAACCGCAATAATATGCTATTTCGTTAATGGGAATTTCAGGATCATTTATCAAAAGACTGGCAGCCTTTTCTATTCTAATACGCTTGACAAAACCATTTAGAGTTTCTCCAGTAAAGGTTGCAAAAATTCGATGAAAGTGAAACGGAGAAAAGTTGGCTACATTAGCTAATGTTTCAAGATTTAATGATTTATCAAGATTAGAATCTATGTAATCAATAACTTTATTGATACGGAAAATATATTCTTTCTGGTAACTATTCTTTGGAATCATTGACATTCTAATTAAATAATAAAAGTGATTAAATTATTTAATTTTTCAAAATGATAGTTGACATATATTGCTATTTTTATCTAAACATTAATATAATTGGCTATTCGTATCTTAATGTTTGAGCTGGGTTTAATAAAGCTGTTTTGTACGCTCTATGTGCAATTATTGTCATTGCAATAAACATTGTTAAAAAGCCTGATATAATAAACAGCCACCAGTTAGTTGCAATATGTTTAGAATAACTCTCCAGCCAATTATTTGTAAAATAATAGGTTACTGGCCATGAAATTATATTGGCAATAAAAAGTAGTACTAAAAATTCTTTAGCCATTAATTTAATTATTGCCCAGGAAGAAGATCCTAGTGCTCTTCTTATTCCAATTTCTTTTGTACGTTGCTCTGCAAGAAATGATGTTAATCCAACCAATCCCATACTGGCAATAATAATTGCCAGAATTGTTAATATAAGTGAGAATCGTCCAAATCTTAACTCATCAATATAAAGTTCATCTAATTGTTGATCAAAAAACTGATATTCAAACGGACGAGTAGGAACAAATTTTGTCCAAGTATTTTCAAGGTGCTTTAAAACTTCCTTATAATTATTCGAGCTAAATCGAATTGATATAATATTAGAACTAAATACTGGTCTTCTTGACATATCTAAAATAAACTTGTTTACAGGTCGATGCAAGGACATTGCATGAAAATCTTTATAAACACCAATTACACGTTCATCTCCATCGCGAGAAATTACTTTTTTACCAATAGCTTCTTCATTTGTCCATCCTAAATCTTTAGCCATTGTCTCATTAATCATAACAGCATTTACTGTATCACTTGGATAATCTCTTGAAAATGATCTTCCTTCAACAACCTCAATTCTAAAAGTTTCAACAAAATCCCAATCAATTAAGAATGCAGGAATATAAAACCTTTGCCCTGGAGTTAATCCTTCAATTTCGTAATCTCGTGTATTATGATTTATACCTAAATAATCTTCAGCTCCTGTAACATATTCAATATCTTTATGACTTAATAATTCTTGTTTAAAGGCATCATAATTTTTAAATAAGGGCCCAACACGTTCAATATTGATAATATGATCTTTATTAAATCCTAATTCTACATTCCTTAGGAAATTCAATTGTTCAAAAACAATTAGACTTCCTATTATCAAACTTATTGAAATAGAAAACTGCACAATCACTAAAACTTTTCTAGCATTACCTGATTTTGCTCCATTACTTAAAGATCCTTTTAAAACTTTCAATGGTTTAAATGATGATAAAACAAACGCCGGGTATGTTCCAGCAATCATTCCAACTACCAGGGCAACAGCGAATATAAATCCAACAATTTTCAATTCAACTAAAAAAGCTGATATGATATTTTTGCCCGTAAAATCATTGAATCTCAGTAATAATAATTCAACTAATAATAATGCAATAAGCATTGCAATGAAACTTTGTACAACAGCTTCACCTAAAAACTGCATAACCAATTTCTTTTTTAAACTACCAAACACTTTTTTAATTCCTATTTCTTTGGCTCTTCCTGCCGAGCTTGCTGTAGCTAAATTCATAAAATTAATGCAAGCAAGCATAAATATAATTGCTGCAACTATCGATAAAATATTCACATAAACAATATTACTATTTGGTCGCATTTCGTATACATGATGCGATTTTAAATGGATATCGGTAAGTGACTGCAAATAAAGAGTTACATCGGCATCTTTAAAATCATTATAATGATTAAGATAAAATTCAGGAAATTTCTCATTTAATGTATTTGGATCAACTTCATCTTCAAGCTGAACATAAGTCCAACAAGGATTCCAGATCCATGTTTGAGGAAACTGTCCATCTTGATTGAATTGTCGAAAAGTGTTTAAAGACCCTAAAATATCAATCTTAAAATGTGATTGAGTTGGAAGATCTTCTATTACTCCTGTTATTTCAAAATCAAGTCCCTCTTCGACCCGAAGCACCTTACCTATTGCAGGTTCATCACCAAAATATCGTTTGGCAGTTGCTTCTGTAACAACAATCGTATTTGGTCTGTCAAGTGCAGTCTCAGGATTTCCCTCAATAAAAGGAAATGTAAAAATATCAAACACTGTTGAATCTGCTAATAAGAAATGAGGTTCGTTAAAGCGTATTATTTCATCATCGCTTTTACGATAATCGAAAAACCACTGATTTCTAAATTGATTGAAGAAACGTACCTGATTTTTCACTATCCCAGGATAATCCATAACTAAAGTTGGTCCTGCAGGAAATGAAACAGTTGCTGCATCTTCGTCTACATCGTTACTATTATATAATCTATTTACACGATAAATTCTGTCGGCATTTTCGTGATGCTTATCATATTTAAGTTCATCATCTATATAAAATACTATTAAAATAAAACTCGCTAACCCAATAGATAGACCTCCTATATTTAACAGAGAATATTTCCAGTTTTTTAAAATATTCCTTAATGCTATCTTTAAATTATGTTTGAACATTTTTATTAACTTTTAATAAACATCTATTAATCAGTAAGATTATTACACAATTCATACCATTTTTTATAAAAAACTATTAATGTGCGCATAACAATACTCGTATCAATTTAAGTTTAAAAAATAGTTGTATTAATTGCGTACATTTTTGTTCTAATTCGAACAGAATTATATTATAATAATTAATTAGATAATTCTTTTATTACATATAACATTATTTGTTTCTGTTGCCTTGAAAATATATTTCTAAAAAAACCATTTTTAATTGAAAGAATAATGCTAACTTCGTTCTTCATTAAAAAAGTAGGAATATTAACCAATTAATTATTAAGAAAATGAAAATTAAAAATTTAATTTTAGGATTAGCAGCAGTATTAGCAGTTTCTTCGTGTAGTGATGATGAAAACTACACAATTACATTAAAAGAATCTGGAAAATTAAGCCTTGAAGTTACTATCAATGAATCTCCAGTAGTTGGAGAAATTGTTTATTTAATTCCTCAATTCGATGAATCTAAGGATAAAGCTTCTGAAGTATTGGAATATTCAATTGATAATAAAATAACAGACGAAAACGGAAAAGTTGGCTATGGTGATGTAAATGTTGGAAATTATTATCTTGTAATGGAAGATGTTGAGATTGGAGGTAAATTTTACAATCCTTCAAAATTAGTTCAGGCTGTTAGTGGTGTAAATAAGTCTTATTCGATAAATGTAATGGATTACACTGGCACAATTGAAATAACTGTTCAAAATTATAACTATGAGACTTATGAATACGAACCTTATTCAGGAGCTAAAGTTGCCATTTTAACTGATGAAGATTATAATAACTCTTCAGATATTGAAGATAGATTAACCAAAACTATAGAACAAGAAACTACTGGTTCTTCAGGAACAGTTACCTTCACATTACCATCAGGTACTTCATATTATGCGATTGTATATATTACAGATGGTTCAGGAGATATAGCAGAGTCATATTCTGATTATCTTGGATATTTAAGTGCTGGTGAAGAAGATATTACAACCTTTAATACTGATTTCTAATAAAAAAAATCAGAGCAAAAGGGGCTACTTTAAAGTAGCCCTTTTTGTTTAAAAAACTTAAAACAATTATAAAATTACCTACTCAACTCTAAGCGATTCTGCCGGATTAGTATTTGCAGCTTTCCAAGCCTGAAAGCTAATAGTTATAAAAGTAATTGCTATAGTAAGTAATCCTGCCAAAATAAATATAAATAAACCAAGATTAGTTCTATAAACAAATTGCTGTAACCAGTCTCTCATAAAATAGAAAGACAATGGAAATGCAATTACAATTGCTATCGAAACTAAAATCAAGAATTCTTTCGAAATTAGTCTCACTACTGTACCTTCTGTTGCACCAACAACTTTTCTAATTCCAATCTCTTTGGTTCTTTGCTCAACTGTGAAAGAAGCCAGACCAAACAGGCCTAAACATGCTATAAGTATTGCCAATACTGTAAATAGTGTAAAAATAAATCCGCGTTTTTCATCTGCACCGAATTGTTCGTTAAAACGATCTGATAAGAATGAGTATTCAAATGGCTGCTGTGGAAAAATTTCATTCCATCTACTTTCAATATATCGAATTGTTTCTTGTACATCCTGACCATTTAGTTTTGCATAAACTAATCTGTTATTAACCCTATAAAAGAATAATATTGTTTCTATCTCGTTATACATTCCTGTTTGATGATAATCTTTCATAACACCAACTACTGTAGCTCTTAGAAAATCCTGACCATTTCGACCTTCTAGTTCAACTCTTTTACCAAGCGGTTCAGTCCAATTTAATCTCTTAGCCATTGTTTCATTTACAATTACACCAAGTAAGGTATCGGAAGGCATATCTTCCTGAAAATCTCGCCCTTTAATCATAGTTATGCCTAATGTTTCAATGAAATCGTGATCTATTCCGGATAAATTAATACCTCGCTGCTGCATTCCATCATCAGTTTCAACATTCATTATTCTTTTCCCGGAACCATCTCCTACTCTAGTGCCGGTAGAACTAACATATTTTACATTAGGATTTTCAAGCAAAGCTTGTTTTAAAACAGGATACTTCTCAACCATTTCGCGTGTTGTAAACTGTAGGCTAATAACATTATCCATATTATAACCTAAATCTTTAGTTTTCAAATAATTCAATTGCTTGAATACAACCAGAGTAGATACAATCATAGCAACCGAAATGGTAAATTGAATGATAACCAATACTTTTCTGAATAAACTTCCCGATGAACCCTTAGTAATTTCACCTTTCATTACTGTTAATGGGCTAAATTTGGATAAATAAAAAGCAGGATAACTTCCTCCGAATATTCCAATAACAACAATAACACCTATAACACTTGCAATAATTACAGGACTTAAAAGAACACTAATTTCAAATGATTTTCCAGCTAATTGATTAAACTGTGGCAAAAGTAATACTACCAACACTATACTCAGAATTAATGAAATAAATGTAAATAAGGCTGACTCCATAATAAACTGCAATATCAAACTTCCTCTATGTGAACCAACTACTTTTCGAAGACCAACTTCTCGCGCACGTTTTGTTGATCTGGCAGTTGCCAGATTCATATAATTCATTGCAGCTATGAGTATTAAAAATAATGCTACAATTGCAAATATCATTACATAGGCAAAGCTACCTGTTGGTTCGGGTTCTCCCTCATGAGTTGAAGTCAAATGAATATCCGTAATTGGTTCCAGAATATATTCAATTGTAATTCCAATTTCTTCAAATATTTCAGCCATATATTTTCCATACATTTCCTGAATTTTAATCTCAAATTCTTTATAATTAGAACCTTCTGGCAGCAATATATATGTAAATACTCCAAAATTCCCCCAGTTGCCCATTTCAGCTGGCAAACTGTTTCTTGATAACAATCCATCAAACCGAAAATGAGAATTGTAAGGCACATCTTTTATAACACCAGTAACTTTGTAGGTATCGGCACCATTTACAAGAGTTTTATTAATAGGATCATCTTTCCCAAAATACTTTGCCGCAACAGTTTCAGATAAAACTATTGTGTTAGGCTCAAGGAGCGCATCTTTAGGTGATCCTTTTATAAAGTCATAGGTAAAAACATCAAAAACATTAGAATCAGCAAAAAAGAAGCTTTCTTCATAAAACTCTTTGTCTTCATACTTAAATAATTCACGTCCACCACCAATAAATCGAACAGCATGTTCCACTTCAGGATAATCTGCAACTACCTGAGGTCCAAAAGGTATTTGAGCTACAATCCATGTAAAATCATCATCGGTTTCTGTAATATGAGAAACAACGCGGTAAATTCGATCAGCTTTTTCGTGGTATTTATCATAACTAAGTTCATTAGAGATATAAATTATCAAGAATAAAGCACTGGCTATTCCCAGTGTAAGTCCCAAAATATTCAGACCACTATATCCAAAGTCTTTAAAAATATTTCTGAAAGCTGTTTTAATAAGGTTTTTAAACATAATATTTGGTTTAATTTGCTTCTACTACGAAATTATTCGTATAAAATTATAGCTTATAATTTATAATATCAAATGTTGTATAGTTAAAGAAATGTTAAAGTATTTATTAAAGACATAAATGATTCAATTTAGTTTGTAATTATTAGTTAATTCTTTGCTTTAAAAATTACCATTAACAAAAAATAAACTTTGCATACATTATGCCATTATTAGTTAAACGTTGTCCAGCTTGTACTTACGGACATTCGCCATAATAAATTTATGACCGAAAATGTACATTCCTGTTCAATTTCGTGCATAAAAAAACCGGCAATTGTTGTTGCCGGTTATATAAATTAAATAAAATATTTACTCATACCTCAAACTATCAACAGGATTTTTTGTTGATGCTACCAATGCTTGAAAAATAACAGTTAATAAAGACAAGATAAATGCTGCTACTCCAGCAAATACAAATACCCATATAGTAAGTTTATAATGATATGGATAATTATTTAACCAGTTATTCATGTAATAATAAGCAATGGGCCACGCAATTAGGTTTGAAATGAGAATCCACCTTGTCATTTCCTTAGAAAGCATCAAAATAATACTTTTTACAGGAGCTCCCATAGCTTTTCGTATTCCAATTTCTTTAGTTCTTTTTTGAGCAGAAAATGCTGCTAAACCAAATAAACCTAAGCAGGATATCAATATTGCGAAAATAGTAAATGACTTCATTATCTTACCTTCTCTTTCTTCATCTCTATATAAAGTATCATAACTCTCATCTAGAAATCCATAATCGAATGCAAATGCTGGGTTATGTTCTTCAAAAACGGATTTAATATAACTTATAGTTGAAGAAATTTCATTTCCAGAAATTCTAATATAAATATATCTAATAGGTTCTTGATAGAAAATAATTAATGGCTGCATTTCCCGATCAGCTGGTAAAAAAAGAAAATCATCAACAACTCCAATAATTGGACATTTCATATTTCCCCACGATAATATCTTTTCGGTTATTGCATCTGTACCTATTATTTCTGCAAAGGTTTTATTTATTACCACGTTATGGAAATTTGTCTGTTCCACATTTAAATCAGAAACAAATTCAGGTGAAAAATACCTCCCACTTAAAAGCTTAATTTTAAATGTATTAATGAAATCTTCGTCAGTGTCCATATAATATACTGAAGGATCAACATCAGTATCTTTCCCCTCCCATTCCAGGCCTGCACCTGCACGACCTATTGCATAAGGATGATCATGAGATGTTCTTGTTATACTTTCTATATTATTATTTGAAAGTAGTTTATTTTTTATAATATCGTATTTGTCTGTAACCTCTCCTTTAATCGTCATATAAATCAAGTTTTCTTTTTCTAAGCCAAGCTCTTTATTTTTAAGAAAATTTAACTGTTCGTTTACAACAATTGAACTAATAATTAATCCAATTGATAGTGAAAACTGAATAATTACAAGTACCTTTCTTAAAAGGCCTCCTTTTACTCCTTGAGCTTTTGCTCCTTTTAAAGTATCTGTTATTTTGAAAGATGACAGAACAAATGCTGGATATAATCCTGCAACAAAACTGGTAAATATCCATATTATCAAAAGGCTAATCAATATGCTTGGGTTTAAATAATTTAATGATAAATCTTTTCCCGACATTGAATTGAACAATGGCAACATTAGCCTAACTATTATGAGAGAAAAAT